>JASMLY010000027.1 GCA_030748455.1 Phycisphaerales bacterium
ATTCGCTCGACAAACCGACTAATCGAAAGACCTAGCGCGCTTATCATCTGTGCAGTATCGCAAAAAAACGCACTCTCGGTGAGTTTTTTTTGGGGGGGTTATTCACCGTGCCAAGAGTTGGCATGTATGTCGTAGATCAATGAGAGTTCCGCAGCACCTTCTTCTGAAGTACAGATTCCGATATCTAGAAATGTTGCATACACTTCAGTTTCGATTGGTCGGATTGACAGCACTGTTCCACGTTCAAATACGGTTGCGATCAGCCCTAGATCAGGTGATGAAGCGTGGCAATTCAAAAGGTTGCTTACGTATTGTCGCATTGCCTCAGCAACGAGTGCGTACGCATCGTCCTCTATGCGAACATGCGCGGTAATGCCCCCTTGCTCTTCAGAGGCGATGTGAGCGTGCATGCGGCATTCGACAGAGAGTGGGGAATTACTCGATGAAATTGATGAGATAATTGCATTTGCATCACCAACTTCAACAGGACCATCAACGCATGCAACCCAATTTTTTACACCGGTTCCACATAAAATTGTCGGCTGTTCAAACAGATCATTTCTTGTAAGAACCAACATGGCATCTCCTGGTTCAAGCGAAGAGATTTTTAGATCCCAGCCCTCTCTAGTTTCCGAGAGAGAAATGTGTATTGGACGAACAAACGAGATGAGATCCTGTCGATCTTCATTTGTGGGGATTGATTGGTTGTTTGGAGTATTCATGTCTAATACCTGTCTCTTTGAATGAAAAAACCCGCCTTTTGGGGGCGGGGTACTGTCGTTCTTGATTGTCGTTACTGACTACCGTTTTCGACGTACTCCCGCATTGGGATTGACGATTGTGTTGTATGTTGTGCGAACGGCATGTGAGAACTCCGACATGGCCATAGGCACGTTTCCCAAACAAATACAACGCCAACAATGCGCGAGCCTAGTTCGAGCAGGCACTTCTGCCTTTGCACGAACACGCTGCCTCTTCGATGCAAGCAGTTGTTCGATCCGTTCGTTTTGGGTAGATTTCTGTTCCATTACCTCTACTATGCGCAAACTCTTGAGTTTGTGAAGTGAATATCAAAAAAAATTTATTCACGAGTGGTACTATTTACTTAAAACAGGTAAAAAAGAACCAATGCCCACATCACAAATCATACGAAATCTGCCAAGAATGAAGGAAATATTTTCTGTCGCTGTGCGGTTTGGGTTTGGCGAAGTGCTTCGGGGCACAAAACTAGGTGATGTGCTCGGTCAAATAAAGCCGGACCACGCGATAAAAAATACACCCGCAAAGGTCCGATTACGCCTAGCTCTCGAAGAATTGGGGCCAACGTTTATGAAGCTTGGGCAAGTATTGAGCATGCGGCCCGATCTTATACCAGCGGAATGGTCAGATGAGCTAACCCACCTACAAGACAGCTGCCCCGTTGTACCTTGGGATGACATCAAGCGCGAGCTTGAACAAGAATACCTAGATGACATCGGATCAAAATTTTCATCCGTGGAAGAAACACCAATTGGGGATGGTTCGATTGCACAGGTTCACAGAGCAAAGACGCTTGATGGCAAAGAAGTTGTTCTTAAAATTCTTCGACCCAATATTGAAAAAACAGTTAGGGCCGACCTGCAGGTTCTAGAGGCACTGGCATCTTTGTTGAATAGCCATGGTACAAGGCTGGGCTTTGATCCCAAAGAAGTAATTGATACGTTTGGTGAAGCCTTAGAGCACGAGTTGGATTTGCGCCATGAAGCAAACAGTACGATGATGTTAAAATCAAGTACTGCGGATGACGCCGCAACATTTCCAGAGGTGTTCACAGATCTTTCAACACGTCGGATCCTTGTAATCGAAGAAGTGAAGGGCGTGGAACTTACAACGTGGAAAGATGCCAATTATTCACAAGAGCAGCGAGATACAATCGTTGCAAATGGAGCTCACGCTGTTGTGAAACAAACACTTGCAGTTGGGTTTTTCCACGCGGACCCACACCCAGGAAACATTTTTGTATTAGAAAACGAGCAACTTTGTTTTATTGATTGTGGAATGACCGGCAGGGTGGAAGAATCAATGCGCGCAGATTTGGCGATGTTGTTATATGGGGTATCAGAAAAAAACATTGACACCGTAACCCAATCTTTTTTACGCCTTGGCGATCTTTCGCCCGACGATTTGGACGAGAGATCATTGCGTAGAGATTTACAAGATTTTATAGAGCGATACACACAGGGGTCAATGGCAGACGTAGACATGGGGAGCATGTTGACGTCGTTCCTTGAAGGCCTAAGAAAACACAGTGTTAAGTGCCCCGGCGATTTGATCCTTATGATTAAATCGCTGATCACTATTGAAGGCGTTGGTAAACAACTTTCGCCACAATTTAATCTTATCGACTATGCAAAGCCAACCATCGAAAAGTTAGTGAAATCGCAGTATGGTTTTGATGCAATCAAAAACAGGAGTATTGTTTCTGCAAAGTTGTGGTCACAGCTTGTAGAACGGTTGCCAGACGATGCGACCCGAATACTTGACCGTATTCGCCGGAACAAAGTGCGATTGAATATCGACGTTGAATCTATCGAACACATGACAGATGCAGTCGATCGTACTTCTAAAAACATCAGTTGGGCAATGATTATTTCCGCCCTTATCGTTGGCTCATCTATCATGGTCTTGGCTAACAAGGCCGAGAGTATGGATACAAGGGGATATCTTGGATTGGCGGGATATTTGTTTGCCGGAACACTTGGAGTTTGGCGAGTGATCCAACAAATGCGAGGTAAATAAACAAAATGGATGAAACTGTTTCGACAATTGAAAAAAATCATCTGCAACGAGCGCCCGTGTCCTCTTCAGGTAGGGGTGGATTCTGGCTAGCAGTGGTGCTCGCCACTGTTGGAATAGGGGTGTTGCTCTCTGGGGTTTTTTCAGGAGCAACAGGACTGTTTGGAGATGTTGGAGAAGTGACGTTTTCTGACGGGTTTAGGGAAACTTGGCGTGAACTCGTCCGAGTTTTACTGTTCTCCACGCTTTTGCTTGTAGCTCTAAGGGTTAATTGTTGGCGAGTACGGCGATCCCTAGGTAATTTTTCGCTTGCTGCGTTACGCTGCCTTGCGATCGTAGCCATCATTGAATCAGTCAGAGTTGTTCAGATTCCACACGGTGTATCTAGGGTGTTTTTAGTAAGTGCCTCGCAATATTTATTGTTGTTCTTATGCTTTTTTGGGCTTTTCAAAGTAACAGCACGTGAATCAATTGTATTCACAACAAGTTGCACTGTTGCCCTGATTGTACTTTGGGTTGGGTCTATGTTAGGAAACTGGGTTTCCTAATCACGAATTCTTGCAATTTGCTCGGCTCGTTGTTTGTCCCATTTTGAAAATTGCGGTGCGATAGGTGTCTTTTTATATTTTGCATTGCAGCCATAACAAACAAGCCGAGTTTTATCGAGTATTAAAATTGCAAAATCAAAAAATAGAACAACGAGCATTGCGCCTAACATTGCCCAAGTGGTGAGGAACCCAGTGAGCCCAGCGATTCCACCTGCAAAAGCGAGTACCACTACGATTCCTGTAACTTGAGGAAACGACCTTTCTTTGTAGAGGTCGTGTCCACAAAGAATGCATGTTCGAATTCTGCCAGAATCGTCGACTGTTGCGTTCCAATTTAGATAAAGCTCGTCTCCACTTGGTACGGCTTTCACTTTTGATGGCCGCGCTTCGAGACTAACAGTAAAGTGGTTTGGTTTTGAGCCTTCTTCATGAAGTTCAACAAGCATGTTGTACATAGTACGAAAAACTACTTGCATTGCTGAGCGATATGCACGATAGTGCTGAAGTGGAGAAGCGTTCTATGATTGCTAAACTTGCTGGACGGTTTATCGTATTTGATGGACCCGACGGATCGGGGAAGTCAACACAAATTGCACGGTTCGTGGAACGAGCGAGGGAAGAAGGGGTCGTCGTTCGAGAGGTTAGAGAGCCTGGAGGCACTTCTATTGGGGAACAAATTCGAACGATCTTACTTGACCCAACCAATGCAGAAATGACCTTGGGCTGTGAAATGCTTCTTTATATGGCGAGTCGCTCCCAGTTGGTCGAGCGTGAGATCAAGCCAGCACTCGCGCGGGGTGAATTGGTTGTTGCCGATCGGTTTGTGAGTGCTACGTTGGCCTACCAGGGGACTGCTGGTGGCCTGGAGGTAGAGTGGATCCAAGCAGTTGCCGAGGTGGCAGTCGCGGGATCTTGGCCAGATTTGACCATTATCCTCGACGTAGATGATTCTGTTGCTGCAGGGAGGCTTAACCCTCTACTTGATCGTATGGAGTTGAAGGGGAGGGAATTCCACAGGAAAGTCAGGGAAGGCTTCTTACAGCAAGCGAAGCGGTGGCCAGAGCGATATGCCGTTATTGATGCCTCAGACGATGCAGATTCGGTCGAGAAAAACGTGCAAAACACGATCGACTCGTTCGACTTTTGCAGGAATTTTCCGCAAAAAAACGGTTGTTAGAGAAAAAAAACAAATTTATTACAATTTGTAACCCCTTGTAATACAAGACATTGCAGTTTTGAAGTTGTGTGATATTTGTGGTAAATGTGGTATTCCTGTGGTGAAAAACCTCCTTTTGCCGATAGATGGTGAATCCCAAGGGCCCGCGTTGTGGTCCAGATTTGTCAGGGATGGCTAAATTAGCCCACAACAGGCTGGGTCAGAAAAAGGAGTTTTGATATGAAAAATGCACTAGATACGATTAAAGGATGGGCATGGGGCTTTATTGACCTTATGTTAATTTTTATCGCAGTAGGCGTATTGGTACAGGTAATCTTCGGGAACACAGCAACATTCTTTGATGGAATGGTTGCAAACCTCATGGGCTTGATCTCTGAGCTCGGAACAAATGGTTTTGTAGGATTGATCGCTCTTGTGATCATCATTTCACTTTTCAATCGACGAACTGCATAAGCGCGATGATTGAATAACGAGGTAGCAATACCTCACAGATTTCCTCCCATGTTCAAGGAAGAGCAGTGGTGCAGGAAAACAGACTGACCGAATATACTCAGCCGCAACTGCCCTCGTGGAACGAGGGCAGTTGTTTTTTTGTAACAAACGCACCCTTGTGCGTTTATTGCCAGCGGAGGACGACCTTGCCAAATTGCTCGCCCGATTCGAGACGAGCGAATGCAGATTGGGCATCTTGCACATCGTGAACCGAGTCGATCACTGGCTTCATTCCTGTGTGGAACAAGGAAACGACAGAACGAAACTCGTTCATATCGCCCATAGTAGAACCGACAACGTTGAGTTGGTTCCAGAAAATGCGAGCGAGATCGGTTGTTGGTGTAGCGCCCGCTGTACACCCACACGTAACAAGCGTTCCTCCTCGAGCAAGTGATTTGATACTAGGTACGTGTAAGGGACCGCCAACAGAATCAACACAGATGTCCACACCCCGTTTCCTCGTCAGTCTACGGACTTCACGAGACCAATCTTCACCTGTGTCAAGTACAACTTCGTTTGCGCCGAGTGCCGCAGCTTTTTCAAGTTTCCATTTGTGCCTTGAAGTCACAATCGTTTTGCAGCCAAAGTGTGTACAAATGTTAAAAGCCGCAAGTGCTGCGCCACCACCAATTCCTGTGATAAGAACCGTCTGCCCAGCTTGAAGTTTCGCTCTAGTTACAAGCATTCTCCATGCAGTGAGATGTGCAAGACCGAATGCTGCTGCTTCAACAGGATCAACATCACCAACTTCAAGTACATTGTGAACGGGAGCAGAAAAATATTCTGCATTTGTTCCGTGATCATGCTCACCGATCATACGGATATCTTCTGGAGTAGGCACTGTCTCTGGAAGGGTGGGTTCTTTTTGCCCAACAGCTGCATTGAGTAGCACGCGTTTTCCTAACCAAGATTCATCGACCTCCGAACCGACAGCAGACACAATCCCACAACCGTCGGAACCACTGATTCTTGGATATTCAAGCCCGAGGCCCGGCATGCCAACACCAACCCACAAGTCAAGGTGGTTAAGTGCGGAGGCCTCTGTTTTTACGACAACATCGTATTTACTAGGTGTAGGGTCCTGCCAATCTTCAACAACTTGAATGTTCGAGGCAACAGGAGTTCCTTCCGATGTAATTGTGATTGCTTTCATACAGTTTCCGCTCGTTCATCTCTAATTTTTTGAAGTAAATCTTTCGTTCGAATGATCCCTTCGAATTCACCAACATGTGTTCCCTCGTATTCAACGCCAACCCAGCCTCGATACCCTGCATCGAGAACGATCCCAAGCATACGCCTGAAGTCGGTGTGTACCTCGTTTCCACTCGCATCAAAATCATGAGACTTTGCGCTTACCGCTTTCGCAAATGGCATCAATTCTTCTACACCCTTGTACCTGTCATATTCTTCTCGAGTTCCCCAATCAAGGATGAAGTTACCGAAATCAGGCAGTGTTCCACAGCGAGGGTGATCCACCTCTTTCATGACTGATGAAAGCCACGCTCCATTCGAACTCAATCCACCGTGGTTTTCTACGATGACATGAATGTTTTTTGTGTCAGCATGTTCTGTTAAACGGAGCAGCCCATTGGCAGCGAGCTTTCTTTGTTCTTCGGGAGTACCTTCTGACTGCGCGTTTACACGAATGGAATGGCACCCGAGTTTGGAGGCAGCATCTATCCACTTAAAATGATTTTCAATTGCTTGCGTTCTTTTGTTGTCATCAGGGTCACCCAAATTTCCCTCACCGTCACACATGATGAGCAAACTTGTCACACCCAAATCATCACACCTTGTTTTTAGTTCCTTTACGAATTCACTTTTAGGCTGACGATCGGGGAAAAAAGTATTAACGTATTCAACAGCATCAATACCAAACTGTTCTTTTGTAATTTGGGGAAAATCTATAGGTTGAATGTACCCAGCAAACAACGCTTTGTGTAACGACCATTGCGCCAGAGAAATTCTAAAAAGTGGTTCAGTCATTGGTGTCTTCCTTCGATTCATCTTGATCTACAAAACAGTGGAATCCAACACAGGGGATCCGTTCAGGTTCATCACTTAAGTGAATTTCTTCAATAAGCCCATGTACTTGTTGTAAATGTTTAGAATTCAGCGGAATAGAAATGACCTGTTGACCCGCATTCGATCCAGTAATTGTTGTAAGAACTGCAACCGTTTCTTTATCCTCAAGAGCAGCGAGCACATGTTCTCCAACTTGCCGAGTGATTGGTTGCAGGGGAGTAACGAATGTTGGTATTCCCTCTTCTTGTTTTTTTTGAATTTCTTGTTCGTTCTTTGGGGAGTCGTTTTTCATGTTGTTACTTTCTTGGCGAATTTGATCGCGGCTTTCATCGCGTCTGGAATTTTCTCTGGGTCTTTGCCCCCAGCCTGCGCCGTGTCTGGGCGACCACCACCACCGCCTCCACAAACTTGAGCAGCTTCACGTACCCAGTCTCCGGCCTTTAAGCCTTGATCTATGAGTTGTTTGTCAACTCCAGCAACAATAGTGACTTTACCTTCATCTTGATGAACTGTGAAAAGCATCACTGCGCCGCCTTGTTTTTTTGACCGAACAGCATCGAGTGCACTTAACATTGTATCTTTATCTCCACCTTCGATTGTAGCGACAACAATGTTCTCTTCACCACCGGCAATAGTTTGTGCTTGTTCTAACACGCTATCTTTCTTTGTCGAAGCGGCTTTCTTTCTAGCGCTTTTTGCTTTTTCGTGCAAAGTTGCTAGTGTTTTTTTTGCAAGATGACGTGTTGGTTGCGCTAAGGTGAGTTCATCGGCAAGTTGAGATAGTTCACTAAATTCATGGATTAACGCATCACCCTTCAACGCATCTGCCTGAAAAATTCTTTCTAGAATCGACTCTCCTGCACGATACGCTGCTTCCGCAGCAACCCCAGTGAGTGCAACGATCCGCCTCACCCCAGAAGCAAGTGCGTGTTCATGAGTGATGACAAACTGTCCAGCAGTCGCGCAGGAATTGAGATGCGTTCCACCACAAAATTCAACGGAATGAGAATACCAAGATTCATTTGTAGGATTCTTTAACAGCTCATGTACGGGTACACCGATGCTCACGACACGGACGGGGTCTGGGTACCGCTCACCAAAGACAGCGCGTACACCCTTGATTTGCATGGCGTCATCAAGTGGGACTTCTTTTGCATCAACTAGAGCGTCTTCGTTGATTGACTTGTTCACAAGTTGTTGGACAAGTTCTATCTCTTCGTCCGTCATTGCGTGTGTGTGTGAAAAATCAAACCGCAGACGATCGTGGTCTACGAGCGAGCCTTTTTGTTGCACATCTTCTCCAAGAACCGCGCGAAGCGAGTGATTGAGAAGGTGCGTGGACGTGTGATTTGCCTCTGTTGCTTTGCGGTTGTCACTGTGAACAGTTGCCGTCACGTGGTCCTCACATCGAAGTTCTCCGCTTATGACATTCCCAATATGCAACACATATTCCCCGCACTGGTGCGTTTCTAGGATGTTGAACTGATACCCACCTGTTTTGAACTCTCCTGTATGGTGGTCGGTGATCAGATGGCCTGTGTCTCCAACCTGACCACCCGATTCAGCATAAAACGGTGTTTTATCTAGAATGATCCCGTGGGTGTTTAAGTCGTTTGCTACATCGGTGAGCTCTTTACCGTTCCAAATCGCTTTGATTTGCGCACGACTCGAGCGGCGCGTATATTTTTCACTATCTTTTGTGGGGTGAATTTGCAATGTTTTGAGGGATGCAAGAACGTCAGGAGGGAGTTGCATTTTTTGATCAGTTGAAGAAGTAGCGCGAGAGGTTTCTCTTGCAGTTTCCATAAGCGATTCATACCCACTTCGATCGACAGACAGTCCCCGTTCTTCAGCCATGACCTCAGTAAGATCGATCGGGAAACCGAACGTATCGTGCAAGGTAAACGCGGTTTTCGCATCAATAGTTTTTCTATCACCACCTTGTACGGCTTGATCGAACAGTTCTAATCCTCGATCAAGGGTTTTGAGAAAACTTTCTTCCTCATCGCGAATGATCCCGGAAATGTGTTCTTGTTGTTCTTTAATTTCTGGAAACGTGTCGCCAAGAGTTTTCACAACCGATGGAACAAGTTTGTACAACATTGGACCATCAACCCCGAATGTTTGGTGCGCATGCCTTGCTGCTCTTCTGAGAATTCTTCGAAGAACAAACTCGCGACCTGCTGAACCGGGTCTACCACCATCTCCAATTGCCACTGTGAGACAGCGAATATGATCTGCGAGCACTCGATACGCAACGTCTACAGCTTCGTTGTCGGTGCCTTGATATGGATTGGCTCTAGTAATGTTCTGTATTGCATCAAATATTGGAGTCCAAAGATCAGTGTCATAGTTACTGGTTTTGTTTTGTAAGACTCGAACAATTCGTTCTAACCCCATCCCTGTATCGACATGCTGATTCGGTAGTGGGGTGAGTTTTCCATCCTCGCCTCTGTTGAATTGAATGAACACGAGGTTCCACAACTCAATGACATTTGGGTCGTCCATGTTTACGAGGCTCCCCCCAGTTTTTCCAGGCGTGCAGTCGTAATGGATTTCACTGCATGGACCACACGGACCTGTTTCACCCATTTCCCAAAAATTGTCTTTCTTACCCCAACGTGTGATATGGCTTGGATCAATATCTGTTTTTTCTTTCCAAAGATTTTCAGCCTCCACATCTGCTTCAATACCATCTGATGCATCGCCTTCAAACACAGTGACGTATAAACGCGATTTGTCTAAGCCCCAAACCTCTGTAAACAGTTCCCAAGCCCATTCAATAGACTCTGCCTTGAAGTAATCACCAAACGACCAGTTGCCAAGCATTTCAAAAAAGGTGTGGTGGTAGGTGTCGCGGCCAACATCTTCAAGATCGTTATGTTTGCCACCAGCGCGGATGCATTTTTGTGTATCAACTGCACGAGTGAACGGACGCGACCCTTGCGCGAGAAAAACATCTTTAAACTGGTTCATACCAGCATTTGTAAAGAGCAGAGTGGGATCGTCATGTGGAACAACAGGGCTAGAGGGCACGACGGTATGACCAGCGCGTTGGGCAAAGAACTCAATAAATTGGCGTCGAATATCAGATCCACTCAGGGGCATCAGGGGTCTCCTTATCTTGTCTGAGAATGCGTAATTGTACTCGTAGAGTGTGGTTTTGATGGTTCCCAGAGGAAGTGCTGATTCTGGTATCCTATAGGGTTCAGATGACACAGAGACGACCCATAATTGGCGGCAATTGGAAGATGAATACCAGCCTTGAAAGCGGTATGGCATTGGCTTCAAAAGTTGCAGATCTTGCATCTACTTGCACAGCATGCGATGTTGTTGTGTATCCACCATTCCCATTTCTTCAAGCAATAGATTCGGTGGTTTCAAATTCCCCACTTGCTCTAGGAGCTCAAAACTTTTGGCCCGAACCTTCGGGGGCATACACTGGAGAGGTGTCATGCGAAATGCTCAAGGAAGTGTGTGTTGAGAGCGTGCTTGTGGGTCACAGTGAGCGAAGGCATCTTTTGCACGAGCCAGACGCTCTGATCGCTAAGAAAGTAGAGTTTGCACTTGGACAACAATTCCAAGTGGTGCTTTGTATTGGTGAAACAATCGAACAGCGTGAAGCGGGTAACACCCTCGACATTGTTCTTGGTCAAGTTCGCAGTGGCCTTGAATCAGTACACAACGATTCTATGGACCGAGTTGTCCTTGCGTATGAACCAGTTTGGGCAATTGGTACAGGGAAGACCGCCTCTGCCCAAGACGCTCAAGCAGTGCACGCAGCAATTCGCAATGAACTCACTTCTGTGTATGATGCAGAAGTTGCAACTGCAACCCGCATTCAATATGGAGGTTCTGTCAAACCCGAGAATGCAAAGGAACTGTTTTCGTGCCAAGATATAGATGGGGCACTTGTAGGTGGTGCGGCATTAGACGGCGATTCATTTGCCGCAATCGTAGAGGCAGCCTGTTAATGGAGTTACCCGAGAGGGTATGATTGGAAGTATTCTCATGAATCAGATTTTTCTTTATCTTACAATTGGACTGATCGTTGTTTCCGTCGCGATGGTGTTGATCATTCTTGTTCAACGCCCACAGGGTGGAGGTCTCGCCTCAGCCTTTGGTGGCGGTGGTGGTGGTGGAAATGACACTGTCTTTGGTGGTCGTGTTGGGGACGCACTCACTGTCATGACCGTGATCACATTTGTACTCTTTCTGGGATTAGCGGTTTCACTAAACCTTGTAGAGAGTAAAAGTACACCCGAAACTGTACCCCCAGTGACAGAAGTGACCGCTCCAGCAGCTCCCGATACAAGTGGTACGACCACAAGTACGAACGAAACGCCAGATGCACCCGCTTCTGCAAAGACTCCGGTCATTCCTGCAACGACAACGGAGAAGACAGAGTAACAAATGCTTCGTTCGATGACTGGCTTTGGCAGTGCGTCAAGTTCTAGCGATGGATTAGCATTGTTAGTAGAAGTTCGAACAGTAAACAACAAGTTTTTTAAATCACATGTTCGGTTACCTGATTCAATTCAGGGATTAGATGCAGAGTTGGACTCAAAATTGTCACATTGCTTTGAGAGAGGAAGCGTGACAGCTTCTGTAAAGTATGTTGACAATTCTTCACGTGCAGCTGCCTCGCTCAACGTAGAAGCGATCAAAAAATACATCAATCAAATTCGAGAGATTGACGAAAATCTTACAATTGACGCCGGACGCCTGTTGTCTCTACCCGGTGTTTTGATGAATGACACAGGCGAAGAATTGCTTGAACGCATACAACCCATTGTGATGACCCTCCTACAAGAAGCGTGTGAATCAGCAATCGAGATGCGTACACGCGAAGGCGAGTTACTTGAAAAAGATCTCAATGTACATCTTTCTAAAATAGAAGCACATCTTGCGGCAATCAAAGAACGCGCACCTCAGATCATTTCTGAGTATGAACAGAGGTTGAGACAACGGTTGGAGACTCTTCTTACAGACATTGGCAAGGAAGTGAACGATTCAGATTTGCTCCGAGAGGTTGCTGTCTTCGCAGAACGAGCCGATATTTCGGAGGAAATCTCTCGGCTTGGCGGGCACCTTGAGCAATTCAGGGAATTAGTTGGGAGTGACAGTTACGACCCAATCGGTCGAACACTAGATTTTCTTGCCCAAGAGCTGTTACGAGAATCAAACACAATTGCAAGTAAGTGCCTTGATGGTGAAACATCAAGGAGAATTGTCGAAATCAAGGGTGCGATTGATCGCATCAAGGAACAAGTACAAAACGCCGAGTAACATAACGCTCGTGAGTATTGAACCAAACAACATTGATCGATCAAGAAGGCCAGGCTCATTTGCTGAAAACGAACCTGTTGCAGAAGAGATAAGCGGTCGCGATTTAGCAATCGTATTGAGCCGATACGATGTCGGGGCTGTTGACCGAATTTCGGATTACAAACGTGGTTCGAGACGATCTCCAAAAATGCACATCACGTCTTCGATGGGTGAGTTTTTGTTAAAGAGGAGAGCGCTCGGTCAGGATGAACATGCAAGAGTAGCCTTTGCCCACAGTGTTCAAGCAATACTTGCCGACCACAGATTTCCTGTCGCTGGTCTTGTTTCAACAACAGAGGGGCAGACCCTTGTGCAACACGATGGGCGGGTTTATGAATTGTTCCGGTTTGTTACAGGAAAGAGATTCGATAAATCAAATCCAGCCGCATCCGAAGCAGGAAGAGTACTAGCGCATTTTCACAGCATCTTGTTAGATTACAAAGAAGAACCAGTTGTCGGCAAAGGAATGTTCCACAACTCAAAACAAATTATCGAACTATTGCAAGCCTTACCAACCGCTATTCGTGAGAGAGAAACTGATTCCGATCTCGATGGGATCGATGACACACTTGCATACATTCAAGAAAAGTACAAAGAGTCTGCTACAAAAGTGGAGCAACTTGAATGGAATCTACTTGAACCGCAACTTGTACACGGTGACTGGCACCCCGGAAATATGTTGTACGCAGATTCAGAAATCATCGCGGTTATTGATTTCGATTCATTACGAATGCAACCTCGGATTACAGATGTTGCAAACGGCGCATTGCAATTTTCAATGCGAATGGGTTCTGCAGAAAACGTAGAAAACTGGCGAGAGGGTTTTCGGGGTCATACCATTCAATCCTTTGTTCAGGCGTACGATCAATTTTCACACATTCCGCTCTTTGCATCCGAGCGTGCAATGGTCCCAGATCTTATGGTTGAAGCACTCGTTGTTGAGGGTGTCCTCCCAATTTGGAAAACAGGCATGTTTGGTGGTGTACAAGGGTCTACATTTTTACGGCTCATCGAAGAAAAACTCAAATGGCTTGAGCCAAGAATGCAACGTGTCATTGATGTCATTCAACCACCATTGAGCGACGAGGATAGTTTGGGATGAGCAGTGATCTCGTCACACTAATAACAACGCAGACAGAATTTGAAGCGAACATTCTTGCAATTGTGTTAAAAGACCATGGAGTTGAAGCGTTTGTGTTTGCTTCACCTTCTTCAGGAATGGGGGTTTCTCTCAGCGGAGGAACAGTAGGTGTTCCTTTGCAGGTTCGAGAAGAAGATGTCGTACTTGCGAAACAAATTCTCTCTGATAATAGGCGTGATTCCATTGATATCGATTGGGAAGAGCTTGGTTTGCAAGGTTCAACAGTTCAGGATTGCTGTGACCACAAACCAGTAACGATGAAGTTGCCCGCAAAGATTGCATGTACGATTACTGCAATCGTGTTGCTTTCAGGCTTGGTCTTGTACGCCTTGTCGGCAATATATCATCTATTAAACTGAGTGAGAAACTCACCAATGGCTTCAGAATCGCCCGGACCCATCGGACCCACAGGAGTCATGACAACCCAATCAGTAATGTCTTCAACCCTGATCATTTCTTCATGACCTTCTTTGAGAGAAACGGCAAACTTAGGGTCGTGCGCAAGTTTTCCAACAATGTGAGGAGGCTCAACAGTTTTGGCGTGGAACCAAAGATATTCACTTGGCGAATCTTCGTCTTCAGTATTTGTCCATGGAACTTGCACCATACAGGCGGCATGTTCACTCTCCCCAATTTGTGCTGCGGCATCGAGGAAGAGTGCCCACTCTTTTTTCGCTAGGGTGGACTGTCTCGCGGTGAAACGAGAAGTTTTTGCAACTGCAGTTTGTCCCTCATGTAGAGCACTGAGGGCTAGTTGTGGATAAAGAGTGGCTCCATCAGGGGAGACAACAGCAACAGAAGGAACCGTTCGCTGTTCTGAGCCGGGCATTTCGGTTTCAAGCAATGCAACAGCATCGGCACACTGCATGATTGAAACAAGGATGTCCGGCCCCAAGGACATAGCCTGTTGAACTGGTGGTAGTGGAGATTCAAGTGTGAGCGCAGCGAGCCCGTCAATGATATGCACAGCTTCAGATGTAAGGACTGCTGGTACGCCAAGCATTTCTAATTCCACTCTTCCACAGCGAGCAAGCCCGTGTGAAGTTACCCAAGCCCACCGATCTTCTGGGTCGCCGCCTTCAGGGGCTTCAACGACACGGGTAATCCACATGATTTCTTCTGGTGGTTGCGTTGTGTTGTCAACGAACACTTTGTTGAGGATTTGTCTAGGGAACCAGCGACCAGTTGCGAGGTCGCATATTGTTTCAACGTTCAAATCTGCTCCTGCAAACAAACGCATCAGGTTTGAAAAGTGCGTGTGTGGATCGCCAGAGTGCAGTACCGTCTGAATAGCAAGCACCCAACCGCAATCCACTCCAGAGTTTTCTTTATTTGCATCACTGAGCGGTTCAGCCCAAACAACCATATCGGTTGGTACGCCAACAAGACGAACCCGCATTGCCCACAACATATCACTGTCAGGGGTTTCTATTTCTTCTGCTTCAATTGATTCACCTACGTATGTTGCGAGGGCTTTGCCAACCCATTCAACCGTTGGTTGGGTTTCACTGTTTGTTACTGCCCGGAGGTCTGTTGGCAGAGGATCTGCTAGTAACCAAGGCGTGTCTGCAGATGCGGGTGTGAACTCGACGTTGTGTGTTGTGTTGGTCATCATTAATTTGCAACTATGTTGATAATTTTTTGTGGTACGACAATTACCTTACGAACAGTAAGGTCTTCAAGTAATGAGGCGATTTGTTCATTCGCTAACGCTGAGGCCTCAACTTCAGCATCGGATGCTTCGGGTGAAACGCTAATTTTTCCGCGGACCTTACCCATGATTTGTACGGGGAGTTCAATCATGCTCTCAACAAGCATGGATTCTTTATACGTAGGCCAAGTGGCTGAGTTGATATATCCTGAGTTACCAAGCCTTGCATAGAGTTCTTGGGAAATGTGTGGAGCAAACGGAGAGAGCAATCTGACAAAACGATCAAGCTGATCTTTCGAAATCACTCCTTCATTCGTTGCCGTGTTTACAAACTCGATCATTGACGCGATCGCCGTGTTGTATGCAAGTTCAGGAATATCATTGCTCACCTTTGCAATGGTTTTGTGGAGTGCACGCTCAACAGATTCGTCTGCACCCTCATCTAAACAAGTTCGCAGACACCCCGTTTGTTCATCAACTCCTAGCCGCCAAACACGTTGGAGGAACCGATGAACACCAACAATATCGTTCGTGTTCCAAGGAGCCGAAGCTTCAAGTGGTCCCATGTACATTTCATACAGCCGGAGTGTGTCGGCACCATATTCCTCTATCACATCATCTGGATTGACAACGTTTTTGAGAGATTTGCTCATTTTTGCAATGATTTGTGAGACTTCTTCACCTGTGCTTGTTTCGAAATACTGTCCGTCGCGTTCCTCAACTTCAGTTGTTGGGACAAGCGTTTTATCACCCCGTTGGAACGCAAAACTTGTTAGAAGCCCTTGGTGGAACATTGTTCTGAATGGTTCGTTCGATGAAACTTCTTCTAGATCAAACAATATTTTTTGCCAAAAACGGGTGTACAACAAATGCCGAACCGCGTGTTCAGCCCCACCGATGTACAGATCAACACCATCCTTCATCCAATACGATTCTGCGTCTTTGTCAACGAATCTTGTTTCACAAAATGGACTGCAATACCGCAACTCATACCAACAAGAACCGGCCCACCCCGGCATCGTATTCACCTCTCTTCGAACGGGAGTTTCTTCTGCAAGTAAGGATGGGTCAACGCCCGCTTCCCCAGCGGTTGTATGCACCCATGTTTCCGCTTTCGCAAGAAGGGGTTGGGGATCATCTGAAACTGGTGGGGTGTAATCTTCGATCGTTGGAAGTTCAACGGGAAGTGCAGATTCACGTACTGGATAGTGTTTGCCCTGTTCATCAAAAACAATTGGAAACGGTTCACCCCAGTATCGCTGTCTCGAAAATAGCCAGTCGCGTAGTCGGTACTGCACCGTGCTACTACCTGAGTTTGTTTCGGTAAGCCAGTTGATGATTGTTTGTTTCGCCTGTTCTGTTTCCTGACCATCAATTGATACTGTGTTACTTGAGGAATTCACGGCAATTCCTTCACCAGCAAAACATCCATCTGCGCCTTGGGGTGCATCTGTTTGCACAACGTTGATTATTGGTATGTTGTGCGCGTGTGCAAAAGCATGGTCACGGTCATCGTGCGCGGGCACCGCCATTATTGCTCCATGTCCGTACCCCATGAGAACGTAATCAGCGACCCAAATGGGGATTTTTTTTCCATTCGCAGGATTAATTGCCGACAGACCAGTGTCTACGCCCGTTTTATCTTTCGAGTCAGCCATTCGATCAACGTCAGAGCGATTTTTTGCTTCTTCTGCGTAGGCTTGAACGGCTTGTGAATCGATCGAATCAAGAAAAGGGTGTTCCGGTGCAAGTACCATAAATGTTGCACCAAAGATCGTGTCGGGTCTTGTGGTGTAGACACGAATGGTCTCTTGTTGCCCATCGATTTCAAAATCAATAGTAGCGCCCTCACTTCTACCAATCCAATCACGTTGCATGCGAAGCGTTGATTCTGGCCAATCGAGCCCTTCAAGGTCGTGTAATAGACGGTCTGCGTATGCGGTGATTCTGAACATCCATTGTTTCATTGAACGCCGGACGACTTGGTGGCCACCTCGCTCACTTCTTCCATCAACCACTTCTTCGTTTGCCAATACAGTTCCAAGTTTTGGACACCAGTTCACGGTGTACTCACCTAGGTACGCGAGTCGTTTTGAATCAATAAATGTGTCTTGCGCTTTGGTGTCAAGATCGTTCCATGAGGTGTTTCCACAAGGGTACGTTCCTTGCTCAAGGAGCAAAACAAGTTCACTGATCGGGCGGGCTTTTTGGGTCGATTCGTCAAACCAAGAATCGTACGCTTTGAGCCAAATCCACTGTGTCCACTTGTAATATTCTGGGTCAATTGTCGCAAACTCTCTTGACCAATCGTAACTAAAGCCAATCCGTTGCAGTTGCTTTCGGAACGTATCGATTGCTGATCGAGTTGTTTTTGCAGGATGAACACCTGTTTCGATTGCGTATTGCTCAGCAGGTAATCCAAAAGCATCCCACCCCATAGGATGAAGCACATTAAACCCTTGCATTCTTTTGTACCGAGAGATAATGTCACTACCGATGTACCCAACTGGGTGCCCAACGTGAAGTCCAGAACCACTCGGGTAGGGAAACATGTCAAGGCAATAAAACTTGGGTTTTGATGTATCAAATTCAGGGTCGTTTGGGTTTCCGACCTCGTTCACCTTGGATTCGCTCCAAACGTGCTGCCACTTTTGCTCAATACCGTCTGCGAGCGTGGCGCAGTACCGGTGTGCATTTTTCGTTGTAGGTGTGCAAGACATGAATCGTGCAGGATACCGTACTGGCGTCTTTCCTAATTGGAGATTATGGTCATGGTGTCGGAGTTATTGTTTTTTTGCGAGCTCTGAGAGGTACTTTTTGGCATCGCCTACGAGATAAAAACTACCAGTAATACAGATGAGGTCGTCGCGACTTGTGGCACGAGCGGCGATTTCAAGCGCTTCACCGAGGGTGTTTGCAACCTGTGTCATCTTCCCACTTAACTCAGCGAATTGCCGTTGCAACGTGCGTGGTTCAGCAGCGCGTGGGTTGTCGTGTGATTTTGTGAAGATAATTTTGTCAGCACCAAGAGACAATTCTCGGAGCATTCCGTCAACATCTTTGTCTGCACAGCACCCAAAAACACACACCATCGAGTCGTATGGAACATGCGCACCGATGCAGCGGATGAGTGACTGTAATGATGATGGATTATGCGCGCCGTCGACAAGAATTTTGGGTTTATCCCACGCTAACTCCATTCGTCCATCGACGGTTGAACTTGCCAAGCTTTCATAGAGTGGTGCGTCTTCAAACGAATAGCCCAGTGATTTAAGTTTGCAAATTGCTGCAAGTGCGAGCCCACAGTTCCTCGCTTGGTGCGCTCCTGGTAGTGGAACGGGTGTGTGCATGAACTGCATTTCTTCGGTAATGACGCAAATACGATTTTGTGGAATGCCAGCGTTGCTCGTTACAAACCTTGAGCTAAACTCAACATCTTCGCCCACAATCGAAAGATCACACTCCGTTTCTTCAGCACAATTTCTCAATATTTCAGTGACACTGTCACTTTGTTGGCAACTGATTGCTGGAATAGATTTCTTAAAAATACCAGCCTTTTCTTTTGCAATTTCTTCGAGAGTGTCGCCAAGAATATGTGTGTGATCAAGATCGATCTGTGTAATGAGCGTGAGGATTGGGTTGATGATGTTCGTGGAATCGAGACGACCACCCAGACCAGTTTCAATCACTGCAATATCAACCGCATTTTCAGCGAAATATGTGAAGGCGGAAGCTGTGACGATTTCAAAAAATGTTGGGGACACCCCGCGCTTCTTTGCGGCGGCAACAACTGAGGCTACGGTTTCTGTGAATTCACTTTCTTCTATCATCGATTCGTTTACGACAATGCGTTCACGAATATCAACGAGGTGTGGGGAAGTGTATTTGCCAACCGTATACCCAGTACCTCGGAGCATCGAGGAAAGCATCTCTACGGTCGAGCCTTTGCCAACTGTTCCAGCGACATGAACCATTTGAACCTGATCTTGTGGGTTACCGAGTTCCTCGAGGATCTCCTTCATTCTCGCAAGTTTGAAGGTATCTTCGTCGTATTGGACAACACGCATCCGTTCGTAGTCAGTTTGTTCAAGGAGATAGGCAACGGCTGAAGAAAAAGTTTTGATCGGTTTTTCCTTCTTCTTCTTCTTTGGTGCCTTTTTCGTGGTACGCTTTTTTGATGTATTCTTTGTACTAGCCATAGCCGTGCTATTCTATCATACATCAGGTTTTTTTACAAATCACGCGATGTAACCCGTTGAAACCTAAGGGGTTACAGAAATATACAGGAATTTCTTCGATGCCAGATACAAGCCTTTCTGCAGAATCTTGGAGAGTGTTACGGATACAGGGCGAGTTTGTCGACGCGATCGATGCCTTGTGCAAAATACCTCCTGCCGTGAGTGTATTTGGCTCAGCACGGTTGCCCGAGGAGAATCCGCACTACAAAACAGCTCAAGAGTGCGGAAAACTGCTTGTCAAGGCGGGTTTTGCAGTGATTACTGGCGGTGGTCCTGGGATTATGGAAGCCGCGAACAGGGGAGCATTTGAAGCCAAGGGGGTCTCCGTTGGGCTCAATATCTCGCTTCCACAAGAGCAAAATGCAAATCCATACCAAACAGTAGAACTTGACTTCCGGTATTTCTTCATCCGCAAGGTGATGTTTGTGAAATATGCACGTGGGTTTATCATCTTCCCAGGTGGGCTTGGAACGCTCGATGAATTTTTTGAATCGCTCACATTGATGCAAACACTCAAAATTAAACCGTTTCCAGTTGTTCTAGTCGGGTCAGAGTATTGGACAACACTTGTTGATTGGATGAAGACAAGGCTTGTTGACCTATTTGAGACGATTGATGAAAATGATCTCGATCTATTTCGAATTGTTGATGATCCTGCAGACGCTGTAAACATCGTCTTGGATGATTTTACAGGAAGAAAACTCGCAGCTGAAAACCTACCTCGATTTGATACAGACGAGGAAGAACCTACTGGCGAAGGCACAAGGCTTGGAGTCCCACCCCGCCGCCGAAGTTCATCCGAATAAACTTCAGGGCTGATGATTTCATTCGCTTCATGCAAGTGATGTACTGCGGTGTTCTCCAACAATTGTTCGAGTAATGTTGTTTGAAAGATGACATACAATACAACCAATGTGTGATGCGCAAAAAGAACATACCGATGGGTCAACTGTGGATGTAGGGAGTGTTCTTTCACCGGAGGACGAACATGTTGCAGATTTGATGGCACATACGATCGATATCTCTGCACTTGCAACAGCTGTGACAAAACAAAAAGCAGCCGATGCAGCAGATACACTCGAAGATCTTGATGACCTTGAGGCGGCGGAAGTCATCGAGTTGATGGAGGACAAGGCTGCTTCCGATGCACTTGCTGAGATGGAAACACCACTTGCTGTTAGCGTTGTTGAAGATCTTGTAGACGACGAACGTGCAACATACGCCGCAACGTTGCTCGAACGCATGGCTCCAGATGACGCCGTGCGGATTCTTCGTTCAGTTGATGACCAATACATTGAACCAACGTATCACAACATGTCGGTTCAAAAAGCACGGACACTACGGCAACTGAGTGACTATGAAGAAGAATCAGCAGCGGGCATGATGACAACAGACTTTGTATCGCTCGATGAATCGATGACGATTACACAAGTTGTTGATCTTCTTCGCGAACGAGAATTGCCAGAACACGTTCTTGATCTCCCTGTTACCGATTCCACAGACCAATTGGTGGGCATCGTGAGTTTGCAAGTGTTGCTGGTTGCACAAGCAAATGACCAAGTCAAAGAGGTAATGTCAAGTAAGATTTCAGCGGTACACAACAGTACGGATCGGGAAGAAGTCGCCCGTGAATTTGATCGGTATGGGTATGAGATGCTCCCTGTGGTTGATTCATCACACCGCCTACTTGGGATTATTACTGTTGATGATGTCATTGACATTATTGAAGAAGAGCAAACCGAGGACGTGCAAAAAACAGTTGGTGCAGGGGCGGGGGAAGCGGTGTATTCAGGTGTTGGGGAAAAACTACGGGGTCGAATGCCTTGGTTGGTTGTTTCCGCATTTATGATGTTACCCGCCACATTTGTTGTGTTGCACCATGAGTCATTGATTGCAGAAGTTGCACTTTTGGCAGTATGTATGCCATTGATTGCAGCGCTCTCTGGCAATGCGGGGCACCAAGCCCTAGCAGTGACTCTTCGTGGGATTGTTCTTGATGAAGTGCGTCGTGATAGAATTTGGCCACTTATTCGCAGGGAGTTAGTCGTTGGAGTGATTTCTGGTGCAGTTCTAGGTGGAGGGGTAGCCGGACTTCTTCAACTGTTTGGAGATTCAGCACTTGCTTCACGCTTAGGAGTGGTTGTTGCTCTAGCAATGCTCGTTTCAATGGCGGCGGGCACACTAGCGGGAGCACTGATTCCACTCATTATGCGCCGTGTTGGTGCTGATCCTGCACAAGCATCTGCTATCTTCCTCGTGATGGTGACTGACGCAGTTGCATTTACAAGTTTATTGGGCTTTGCAACGATTGCAGCCCAATGGTTACAAGGAACGTAAAACAGATGATTCGAGATATTCAAAAGATACTCATTGCCCGAGGGGCGATTTCTGACCGAGTCCGTTCTCTTGCAGAAGAGATTACGAATGACATTACGAACAAAGAAGATGAATCTGAAATCGTTCTTGTAGCTGTGATGACAGGTAGCATTATTTTTGTTGCTGACCTTATGCGAAATTTGCCCATGAAAATTCGTATTCAATTAATGACTGCAAGCAGTTACGTTGGAAAAACAACAAAAAGCAATCAAGATCCCGTTGTTGGGGCGTTGCCTGGTGTCACAGGTAAACACGTACTTCTCGTTGACGATATTTTAGATTCAGGCAAAACACTCACACGCATACGAGAACAACTTGAAACCCAAAATCCCCAATCAATTGATACGTGTGTGCTTCTTCGTAAGAAGATTTCTACCGCAATGGCCGTGCCCTGTACATACGTTGGGTTTGATATAGAAGACGAGTTTGTTGTCGGATATGGCCTAGATTACGATGATTATTACCGCAATTTTCCTGATATAGGTGTGATTGCACCGTAGGGTTCAGGCAGGGCTTGGGACCGTTTCAAGAACTTGTTGCATAATTCTTCGGGTTGCTGAAGTATCACCGTCGTGCATATATGTTCTGCTTACAACGCGGTGGGAACAAACTGATAAAACATTTGAAACGACATCTTCCGGAATGCAATACTCGCGTCCACCAAGCATCGCCGTCGCTCTTGCAGCCTGAGCTAGAGCGAGTGCGCCGCGAGGGCTTACCCCCACCTGCAAATCTTCGGCTTGTCTCGTTGCTTCTGCAATAGCGATCATGTAATCGACGAGGTCATCTGCAATTTTAATCTCATCAACACGGTCTTGTAGTTCGACCAACTCTTCGCTTGTCATTACAGTCTTGAGTGTTTGCAAACTTGTTCGTGCAGGCTGCTTGCGAATAACACGTCGTTCATCTTCAGGTGAAGGGTATCCAAGATTGATTCGCATTAAAAAACGATCAAGTTGGTTTTCGGGTAGAAAATAGGTGCCCTCAAACTCATACGGATTCTGCGTTGCGATCACCATAAAAGGAGCAGGCAGAGTTCTACTTTCACCATCGACAGTCACGACAGATTCGCTCATTGCTTCAAGGAGTGCAGATTGCGTTCGTGGAGTTGTTCGGTTAATTTCATCAGCAACAATGATGTTGTTAAAAACAGGACCTTTCCGGAATGAAAAATCCGAACTTGAGCGGTCAAACATGTTGACACCGGTAATATCGCTTGGAAGAAGGTCAGGTGTGCATTGTATTCTTGCAAAGGAACAATCCACCGACTTGGCAACCGCACTTGCGAGCACTGTTTTTCCAACCCCTGGAACATCCTCGATCAGAATATGCCCCCGAGCGAGTAATGCGACAATGACCCTATTGATCGCACCGACGTTTCCCATGTACACTGACGCGATATTGCGTTGCAATTCTTGAAGCTGGTTATTGCTTGTTTTTAGCATTGAAGTCGTGAGTATACCTTTTTCACGTGTGACACAATTAGAAATAGCCCCGAAACATGCAATCCCAACACCCTTCACCAATCGTTTCACAATTATCTGGGATGGTTGTCGATATCCAACTTTCTTGTACACGCTGTGGCTACGAGCTAAAATCACTACCTGCCGAAGGCGATTGTCCTGAGTGTGGTGAACCAATTCGATTTACGATCATAGATACCGTAGACCCTGCAGCGAGAAGACTTCCACCGATTGAGCGGCCTGTTGCTGTTGGGAATTCGATCGTTGGCGTAGCGTTGTTTTTGTTTTTCTCTGTGCTCTGCGCCGCATTTGTTTTATTGAGTAAAGCACCAACTCAACTTCCAATTCCACACGGAATTCGAACACTAAACAATCCAATTTGGATTTGTGTGTCATCTGGATTAGCAGTGGTATCACTCTGTTGTCTCGTCCCAATCATGCAGATGTGTCGCTGCGGCGTGATACAAGGATGTCGATTGGGCATCGCACTCGCTGGAAGCGGAGTGTTGTTGTTCGCAACCGTACTGGGAGCGTCGCGTTGGGTACTTCTCAGTGGTGTTGATCGGGGGACAGTTGTAACTGTTCTCTTTGACACGTTGATTCCTGTCGTGGCTCTTGCCATCACATTTGTGGGTTTTCGACGATTGATTCCACGTATAGGACAACGAAGCCGTGAATTCCGTTTTGCTCAAGGAAGTCGCCAAAGAATGAATGATCTGCTTGCAGCCCTCATCTTCGTGGTTATTGGTCGGATTTGTGTTTTTGTGTCTTCGCACGATTCGAACCTCGCAACCCTTGGATTGATCATCATGGTGCTTTGCATGACCCTCGTTCTCGTGGGGCTTCTCTATCTCGTCAGGAATACATACTGGATTCGCTCTGCACTCTGCTCGCCTCCGCCCTCACTTTCGCAACTCCTTCGCTCTAAATCCACCTAGCCTAGTACCCGGCGGGGGGCAATCCCTGCCAGCATGGCAGGGAGGTAGGGCAGAAATGTTCTACACACTGGTTCTTTGGATAACAATGAGGGGTGTTTGGCTCTATTTTGGCGCACCATTTGTACCTCTCTTAGGGATCATTGGGTGCACTGTGCGCTCAATTGCAGATGTGGAAGAGGTACTTTTGCCCAGCTTTGGGCAAAAAACCAAACAGGAGACAAA
Source organism: Phycisphaerales bacterium (assembly GCA_030748455.1). The sequence continues at coordinate 24,375 of JASMLY010000027.1, forward strand.
CCTATGGCCGCAAAAGATTTGGCCTTTGATGTCGAAGCTCGGAAGAAAATGTTACAAGGTGTTGAGAAGCTTGCTTTAGCGGTGAAATCAACTCTTGGGCCACGTGGTAGAAATGCCGTGTTGGATAAATCGTGGGGCGGTCCAACTGTTACCAAAGATGGCGTGACCGTTGCAGAAGAGATCGAACTTCGTGACAAAATCGAAAACCAAGGCGCACAACTTGTAAAGGAAGTCGCATCAAAAACGTCGGATGATGCCGGCGATGGTACGACAACAGCAACCGTACTTGCTGAAGCAATTTTTAAAAGCGGTCTTCGCCACCTTGCAGCTGGAGTCGATGCAAACGCATTGGTTCGTGGTATTCGCCGTGCAACGAATGCTGTTACTGCATCTATTCACGACATGTCCACTTCGGTTGAGAATAACATTGAAGCAGTTGCAACAATTTCTGCAAACAACGATCCTGAAGTTGGAAAAATTATGGCGAACGCATTTTCCAAAGTTGGAAAAGATGGTGTGATTACAGTCGAAGAAGGTAAGAGCCTTGACACGACCGTAGATGTGGTAGAGGGCATGCAGTTTGATCGTGGCTTTCTAAGCCCTAACTTTGTAACAGATATGGATACGATGACTGTTACGCTAGACAAACCATTAGTTCTGATTTTCGAAGATAAAATAGAGTCCGCAAAACAAATTGTTCCTCTGCTTGAAAAGGTTATGGAATCAAAACGACCGCTTCTTGTGATTGCCGAAGATGTCTCTGGTGAGGCACTTTCAACACTTGTGATCAACAAGCTTCGCGGTGTGTTGCAAGTCGTTGCTGTAAAAGCGCCAGGGTATGGCGACCGACGCAAAGCGATGCTTGAAGACCTAGCAATCCTTACTGGTGGAGAGGCAGTGATGAAGGATCTCGGTCTTGAAATTGAAAAACTAAGTCTTGGGCAATTAGGCCAAGCGAAGAAAATAGAAGTTACCAACAACGCAACTATTGTTATCGAAGGCGCTGGTACAACTTCAGATATTCAAGCTCGGATTGCTCGCATTCGTGATGAAATTGCCAATAGTTCCTCAGATTATGATCGAGAGAAGTTGCAAGAACGTCTTGCGAAACTAGCCGGAGGCATTGCACAAATCAACGTAGGTGCAGCGACCGAAGCGGAACTGAAAGAACGCAAGGCTCGTGTTGAAGACGCGCTGCACGCAACACGCGCTGCGATCGATGAAGGTGTTGTTCCCGGCGGAGGTGTGAGTTTTATACGAGCAATTGAGAAACTGGATAAAGTACGAAAAGCAGCAAAAGGTGATGAAAAAATTGGCGTTGACACTGTTGCCGATGCGCTTGTTGTTCCACTTCGTACTATTGCAGATAACGCTGGAGCAAAAGGCACAGTCGTTGTCGCAAAAGTAACAGAACAATCAGGTAGCAACGGCTTTAATGCTTTAACACTGAAATATGGCGATCTACTTGAAGATGGTGTGATGACTCCCGCAAAAGTAGATCGTTGTGCACTTCAAAATGCAGCATCAGTTGCTTGCATGATGTTGACAACCGACTGCATTATTACAAGTCAACCAGAGGATGAAGCTGATGCAGTGCCAGCTGGGGGCGGTATGGATCCGATGGGCGGCATGGGCGGCATGGGTGGCATGGGCGGCATGGGTGGCATGGGCGGCATGGGTGGCATGGGCGGCATGGGTGGCATGCCAGGCATGGGCTTTTAATCAACGAACACAGAACAAATAACAAATAGAAATGGAGTATCCATTATGGCAGTAAAACCACTAGAAGACAGAATCCTAATCAAGCCTCTTGAACGAGAAACCAAAACGGCGTCGGGCATTTTTCTTCCTGAATCAGCAGCAGAAAAACCAATGCAGGGAAAGGTTGTTGCAACAGGTCCCGGCAAACTTCTTGACAGCGGTGAACGCGCGGCGATGTCAGTGAAGAAAGGCGATACCGTTGTGTTCGGAAAGTACTCAGGTACAGAAATCGAAATTAAAGGAACATCGCACTTGATCGTTCGTGAAAGCGAACTGCTTGGTCTTGTTCAAAACTAACTAACTCTTGAAGAGAATATTATGACAGCTAAACAAATGAAATTTGATATTGATGCCCACGAAGAGTTTCGTGTTGGCGTTGAAAAAATGACAAAGGCAGTTGGTCTCACATTGGGACCTGCAGGCAGAAACGTTGTTGTTCAAAAATCCTATGGTGGACCGTCGGTTACCAAGGATGGGGTTTCTGTGGCAAAAGAAATTGATCTGCCAGAACAATTTGAAAACATGGGTGCAAAAATGGTGCACCAAGTTGCCAAGAAAACAGCTGATGTTGCAGGAGACGGAACCACAAGTGCGACTGTGCTTGCAGACTCTATCTTCAGAAATGGACTGAGACACATCGCCGTCGGAGCAAACCCAGTTACTGTGCAGCGTGGGATTACCGCAGCAGCGCGCGTTGCTACAGATTTTGTAGATAGCATCGCGACCCCTTGCAAAGGTCACAATGACTTGAAAAAAGTTGCAACTGTATCTGCAAACCACGACGAATTGATTGGCGGCATCATTGCGGAGGCGATCGATAAAGTTGGCGGTGAAGGCGTGGTTGAAGTTGAAGAAGGCAAAACAGCTGAAACAACGATCGAATATGTAGAAGGCATGGCATTCGACAAGGGATACCTTAGCCCCTACTTTATGACAGACCCAAAAACTTCAGAATGTATACTCGAAGATTGCGATGTATTGATTTACGAAAAGAAAATTTCGAATCTTGCAGACCTTCTTCCACTTTTGAACAAGGTTGCAACATCAAGTAAGCCAATTCTTCTGATTGCGGAAGACATTGAAAACGAAGCGCTTGCCGCATTAGTAATTAACAGATTGCGTGGCAATCTGAAAGTATGCGCTGTAAAAGCTCCAGGATTTGGTGATCGTCGTAAAGCAATGCTTGGGGATATTGCAACATTGACTGGTGGCACGTTCTTCTCAGAAGATCTTGGCCGAAACCTTGAAGACGTTGAACTCAATGAACTTGGTAGAGCGAAACGAATTGTTGTGACAAAAGATGGAACTACAATCGTACGAGGGTCTGGTAAAAAGGCTGACATAGAAGCTCGGGTTGCGCAGATCAACGCTCAAATAGAGCAATCCACAAGTGATTACGATAAAGAAAAATTGCAAGAACGCCTTGCAAAACTCACGGGTGGTGTCGCTGTCATTCAAGTTGGTGGTGGCAGTGAAGTTGAAATGAAGGAACGCAAAGACCGCGTAGACGATGCCCTTGCTGCAACACGTGCAGCTGCTAAGGAAGGGTTTGTTGCAGGTGGTGGTGTTGCGTATCTTCGATCAATAAGCGCTGTTGAAAAGGCTCGAAAAAATGCCAAGGGGGACGCCAAACTTGGGTACGACATTTTGATGACAGCTCTAGAAGCTCCTGCTGCTCTTATTGCTTCAAACGGTGGTGATGACGGCGATGTTGTTGTTGAAAAAATCAAAGAAGGCAAAGACGGCTTTGGTTTTAACGCAATGACCCGAAGTTATGAAGATCTCATCAAGGCTGGAATCATAGACCCAGCACTTGTTGTAAGAACAGCGATTCAAAACGCCGCATCCGTTTCAGGTTTGATGTTGACTACGAACGTAGTCGTGACAGATCTAAAGGATGACGAAGACCCAATCGAGAACGCAACCTTCTAATGTAGGGCCGCTGCCTTTGTGGGCAGCGGCTCCTCTTTCTTATGACAGTAACACGTTGCTATTACGAAGTACTCTCTGTTTCTCGCACTGCGAGTGGCGATGAAATCAAACGCGCTTACCGAAGGTTGGCAATGAAATTTCATCCTGACCGAAACCCTGGTGACCAAGAGGCAGAGCGAAGTTTTAAAGAAGCTGCAGAAGCGTATGAAGTGCTCTCAGATGATTCAAGGAGAAGGACATATGACCAGTTTGGCCACGAAGGATTGCGTGGTCGTGGGCATGCGGGGCACGATTTCAACAACATGAATGTTGAAGACATCTTTTCGATGTTTAATGACATTTTGGGTGGTCGCGGTGGAGGTGGGTTCGGTGGTGGTCGTACTCGGCAACGTCGTGGGTTTGACTTAGAAACGGAAGTCCAAATTACGTTTAATGATGTCTTAACAGGCACAGAATGTGATGTTGAATTTGACCGAGTTGATGTCTGTAAAACATGCACAGGGAGTGGGGCAAAACCAGGAACCACTCCAACGACATGTACAACATGTGGCGGTCAAGGAAAAGTTGCGCAGGCAGGGTTAGGCGGCATGTTCCGAATGGTTTCAGCGTGTCCTGCGTGTAAGGGTAGGGGGACGGTGATTACTGAAAAATGCGAAGATTGCCGTGGACAAGGTCGCACACCAGTGCACCGAAAATTACGTGTTCAGATTCCCGCAGGTATTCATCAAGGGCAAGCAGTCCGTGTTGGAGGAGAAGGTGAACCTCCATCCCCTGAAATTTCTCCAGACGGTTCAGGTACAAACGGCGATTTACACGTTGTTGTTCGTATTGAAGAAGATGCTCGGTTTGAACGTGAAGGCGATCACCTCATCAAGGTCGTTCCAGTTGCATTTACCCAACTTGCACTTGGTGCAACAATCACGGTCGATTCGCTTGATAGTGAACACAACTTAGATATTCCAGCTGGTACCCAAACAAACGAAATTTTCCGCATAGAATCAGCAGGGCTTCCTAATTTACGCTCAGGCAAACGAGGAGACCTTGTTATTATTGTTCGCCTCGTTGTACCAGACAAACTCACCGATGAGCAACGAAAACTTCTGACTGAATATGCCGACACGGAACACGTTCCCGTACACGAAGATAACGAATCTGGGGGTTCTTTTTGGGACAAGTTAAAAGATGCTGTCACAGGCAGATCTTAAATCAAGGATTTACACATGATGACCGAACACCCTGAATCATCTGAACAAGTTACAGAAGAGGCACTAGAAGAAGTTGTCGCAGAAGAAGTGCAGCAATTAGATCCAGAGGATCAACTGCGTCTTGAGTTGCACGAAGCAAATGAAGCAAAGTTGCGGGCGCTTGCAGATTTCAAAAATTTCCAACGTCGATCAATTGAAAATGAAACCCGTGCATCTCAGAACGGTATCGCACGCGTTGTGCGTTCAATTCTGCCTTCCATAGAACAAATGAATCTCGCGATCGCACACGGAGGAGATGATGCAGTGGTTCAGGGATTTAAGATAGCGCTTGATGAATTACTCAAAGGCTTAGCAGACTGTGGTGTTTCAACAATTCAACCCGAACAAGGGGAAGAGTTTGATCCACAATTGCACGAAGCAATGATGCGGCAAGAGAGTGACGGTGTTGAAGCAGATCACATTGTTGCACTCATGCAAACCGGATTCAGGTTAGGCGATATCATCCTGCAACCAGCGAAAGTTTCGGTAGCGGGATAAGAATGCCAACCTACGACTACAAATGCGATTCGTGTGGACACGAGTTTGAACTTTTTCAACAAATGTCCGCACCTGTCAAGAAAAAATGCCCTGAGTGTTTAAAGTTAACGTTGAAGCGATTGATCGGTACCGGTGCTGCAGTCGTGTTCAAGGGCAGCGGTTTCTATGAAACGGATTATCGAAGCGACTCATACAAAAAAGCCGCAAAAGCCGATTCTGAAACCTCAAAACCAAAAGAAAAAAAGAAGTCAGAAGAGAAAAACTCAGGCTCCGTAGAAAAAAAGAAGAAAAAGTAAATTTCTACGCGATTGCTCCAACGCAGTTATTCTTCACACTCATGCCTCTTCGCTATTCAAATAGAATACTCGAACACTTGAAACATGATGGGTATCGTCCTGTTTCAGTGAAGGCAATTGCGAGGGATTTGCGAATTGATCCATCAGATCGACCTGTCTTTGATGAGGCAGTGAAGCAAGCAGTTGCTGAGGGAATCATTGAAATAAGTCGAGATGATTGTGTTCGCCTTCCTGCACTACCAGATGAAATCACAGGAGTGTACCGTTCCAACAAGCGAGGTTTTGGGTTTGTTACGCCAAACCAATGTTTTCGTGAGGGTGATGTGTATATTGCTTCTGGAGCAGCAGGGGATGCAGTTTCTGGAGACACGGTACAAGTACGTGTTTCAAAAAGTGACCGATGGAAAGGTCGTGGTGCTGCTGGGAGGATTATAGAAATTGTTGATCGGGGTCGAGGTGCGTTCGTGGGTTCACTCTTTAAGCGTGGGAACACCTGGTTTGCCCAACCGGATGGAAGGGAGTTGCATGACCCAATCATTATTCGTGACCCGACTGCAAAAAATGCCAAAGACGGTGACAAGATTGTTTTTGAAATGCTTCATTTTCCAGAAAAAGAGTATTTTGGTGAAGGGGTGATTACCAAGGTATTAGGGGAATCCGGTCGACCAGATGTAGAGACACAAGCAGTGATGCTTGCCTATGGTCTTGCCGAGGATTTTAACGAGGCGACCAAGGAAGAAGCACGAAAAGCAGCATCTGTGTTTGAAGAGGGTTCAGACGCTGAACGCGAAGACCTGACAGACACGTTTATATTTACTATTGACCCCCCTGATGCAAAAGATTTTGATGACGCCATAAACATTTCTGTGAATCCAGATACCGGAGAGTGGGAACTCGGTGTGCACATCGCTGACGTAGCGAGTTTTGTAACACAGGGGAGTGCGCTAGACGACACGGCGAAAAGCCGTGGTAATAGTGTGTACCTTCCGAGGCATGTTGTTCCAATGTTGCCAGAAGTGTTATCGAATGGCGTGTGTTCGTTGCAAGAAGGTGTTCGCCGCTGGGCAAAATCTGTGTTTATTCGATTTGACAACAAGGGGAAGCCTGTCTCTCATCGTTTATCCAATAGTGTTATTTGCTCATCGAAGAGATTAACGTACATCGAAGCCCAATCACTTATTGATGGAAATGAGAAAGAAGCAAGGAAGCATTCAGTTACTGGGGGTGCGTATACGCAAGAACTCGTGGATGCTCTAAAACTTGCAAACACGCTTGCAAAAAAATTACTCGCTCGAAGAAGACGAGATGGAATGATCGAGCTTCAACTTCCAGAAGTTGAACTCGAATTCGACAAAGAGGGGCACGTCGTCGATGCGCACCCTGAAGACGGTGCGTTTACTCATCGTATTATTGAGATGTTTATGGTCGAGGCAAACGAAGCGGTTGCACGTTCGTTTCATGGGCTAGACCTTCCTGCTCTTCGTCGAATTCACCCAGAACCAAAATTTGGTGACATCGAAGAATTGAGGCTCTTCGCTAGATCTGTAGGTGTAGGGTTGAGCGAAGAACCAACTCGGAAAGATTTACAAAAATTACTCAACGTGACTTCTGGGGGAAGTGCTTCTAGGGCTGTTCACTTTGCTGTGCTTAGAACACTAACACAGGCAACGTACAGTCCTGCGGAGGTCGGTCACTTTGCTCTTGCTAGTGAGCACTATCTGCACTTTACAAGCCCAATTCGGCGGTATCCCGACTTACTCGTTCACCGCGTCCTTGCTGCGTACCTGCACCAGAGTGAAAACGGGAAAAAAGTTGGTGGTGGGAAGGCAAGGAAAGCACTGCTTGGTCGCCTCCGAGATGATGCAAGGGTGCTCGATGAAGGGGCACTTGTCGAGATGGGGAGTCACTGCTCTTCAACCGAGAGAAATGCTGAGCAAGCAGAGCGATCTCTTCGCACATTCCTTGTGATGCAATTCTTGTATGAACACCATCTCGGTAGCGAGTTCGACGCCATTGTCACGGGTTTTTCATCGATGGGGATGTTTGTATCACTCGAACGATTTCTTGTTGAGGGCATGGCAAAGTTCGATATGATCAAGCGTTCCACGAAGCGAAACGACAAGTGGATCAAGATGGAAGGAAGTGGGAGGATTGTTGCTCAGCGATCTGGTGAGGTTCTTTCAATAGGCGATCGAGTTGTTGTGCAGATCTCTGCGATTGATTTACCTACAAGGCAGATGGAGTTGCGAGTAACTGAAATGCCACATCAAACACTTGAAGATGTTGATCGTGACGCAACACTCCCTAGACAGATAAAAAAAGAAAAGAGTCGGAAGCGAGGACAGTTCCAAAAAGAGGGTCGTAGGGGTACTAAAAAGTCAAAACATGGTCGCAAAAGCCGAGGGCGAAAACGGTAGGTGCGCCGTATCATGATGAAGAATTAGGAGATTTGGTATGTCTGAAAACACGAACATTGAATCGGTCCTTCACGAAACTCGCACATTTGACCCACCCGAAAATTTTGATCAGCAAATTGGGGGTGCGTACATTAAAACGATGGATGAATACACATCGATGCACAAGCGATCGATCGAAAACCCAGAAGAGTTCTGGGGATCTGTTGCGGACGAACTCGATTGGTTTGAGCGGTGGGATACTGTTGTTTCTGGTGAGTTTCCTGATGCTACATGGTTTGAGGGTGGCAAGACGAATATCTGTCACAACTGTATCGACCGCCAAATTGCGATGGGACACGGAGATGACACAGCTATTATTTGGGAAGGTGAACCATACGCAGAGACACCAGAAGTACGAACATTTTCCTACTACGACCTCCACGCTGAAGTTTGCAGATTTGCAAATGCCCTGAAAGCAAAAGGTGTGAAAAAAGGAGATGTGGTGACCATCTATATGGGCATGGTTCCAGAACTTGCAATTGCGACCCTTGCTTGTGCAAGAATTGGTGCGCCCCACTCCGTGATTTTCGGTGGCTTTTCTTCTCAGGCTATTGCTGATCGTGTTGAAGATGCCAAGAGTTCAATTGTGATCACGTGTGACGGTTCATGGAGACGAGGGAAAGTTGTTCCCTTGAAAGATAACGTCGACGCAGCAACAGAGTTGACCGATTTGATTGAAACGGTCATTGTTCTTCAGCGGTGTCACAATGCTATCACTTGGACCGAAAACCGTGACTATTGGTGGCATGATCTAACCGATGGTCAAGAAGAAGATTGCTTGTGTGAGCAAATGGAAGCAGAGGACATGTTGTTCTTGTTGTACACGAGTGGTTCAACTGGCAAACCGAAGGGAATTGTTCACACAACGGGGGGATATATGGTCTATACCTATTTGACGAGTAAGTATGTATTCAACCTTCGCCCCGATTGCAACCAAATCTACTGGTGCACTGCAGACGTGGGCTGGATCACTGGCCACAGTTATATTATTTATGGCATCCTTCCAAATCGTGTTCCGACGTTGATGTATGAAGGGGCGCCAAATTTTCCACAGGGAGATCGGTTTTGGGACATCGTCGAGCGACACAAGGTGACACAGTTTTATACAGCACCTACTGCGATTCGAGCTTTCATGAAGTGGGGTGATGCGTTCCCGAATGGACACGATCTGAGTTCTCTCAAGGTACTGGGAACGGTTGGTGAACCGATCAATCCAGAAGCGTGGATGTGGTATCGAGAAACAATAGGGGGGAACCGTTGTCCGATTGTAGATACTTGGTGGCAAACAGAAACGGGTGGTCAAATGTTGACACCACTTCCAGGTGCAACACCAACAACTCCCGGTTCGTGTACTCGGCCATTTTTTGGAGTTGACGCGGCTGTCGTCAACGAAGATGGCACCGAAGTGGGTTCTAACTCTGGTGGATTACTCGTTGTGCGTACACCATGGCCTGCTACTTTGCGTGGTGTATATGGCGACCGCCAACGGTTTCTTGACACATACTTTGGTCGTATCGATGGGATGTATCTCGCTGGAGATAGCGCGAGAATTGATGATTCTGGGAACTTTTGGATCATGGGTCGAATCGATGATGTGATCAATGTTTCTGGGCACAGGCTCGGAACCATGGAAGTCGAATCTTCTCTTGTGAGCCATGAATCTATTGTGGAAGCGGCAGTTGTAGGCGTTCCTCATGAAATCAAAGGAACAGGAATCGCTGCTTTTTGCACACTTGCTAGTGGAGTAGAACCAACAGGGGAGTTAAAGGCAACACTTCGCCAACATGTAGGTGATGAAATTGGTGCAATCGCAAAACCAGATATTTTAAAATTTACCGACGCGCTTCCAAAAACCAGAAGCGGGAAAATTATGCGGCGGCTGCTTCGCGATGTTGCAGCTGGTACCGATTCAAACCAAGATGTTACAACACTCGAAGATTTCACTGTTCTCGCAAAATTACGTGACGAGGATTGAATCTACTGCAGGAATAGCTGTCCCACAAAGCAATTGATCACCGCAGATCACAAGGTCTGCGGTGTTTTTATTGATGCGCACACGGCCAAGAGCAATTTCCCTCTTGCGTTCCATAGATCGCGGGTCAAAAGGCGTAGATTCAGGTACGTGTGCAGGGTTTATCGGATCGATTGTTTCAATGTGTAGGCTTGCGATATGTCCAACGTATACTGGGACTCGAAAAGAAGTAAGTGTTACTTCACAGCCGAACAATGCATGCAGATCTTTTTTTATTGCATCCTCTTCGCGAATACACTGTTCATGGGGCAATACATTGTTCACCAAATCTCCTCCAAAGAGTTCTTGTGTATCAGCTTGCTTAAGCGCTTGCACTCCCCTCCACCCCGCACCAGAAACAGACTGCATCGTTGTTCCGAGTATTGAAGTAACCGTACTTTGTTCATGTACAGCAGCGAGAGCTTTGGCTATGAGCGAAGCCATACAGTTTGGTGTTCGTTTGCGAAGTTGGTTTGTCGTATGAATTGGAGGGAGTGAGAGTGCTGTGTTTTGTTGTGATCCGCTGCAATCAACAAGAAGGCCATCAAATGGGCAGTGTTCAGTTGGTGCTGCAATGATCAGCGCGTCTGCATCGGTTGGAATCGCATCATTTTTGTGGAGTGCGTAGGGTTCTGTGTGGCGAGACTTCAGCTCATCAATACAGATCCGTCCAACCTGTCCTTTCGCTCCTACTACTGCTACGCGCATCTCTCCATTCTAGTGCCTCGCACCAAGCCGCCTGTCTGAGCAATGCTCAGAGCATACCTCTGAGCATACCTCTGTGTATACCTCTGTGCATACGTCTGTGCATACCTCTGTGTATACCTCTGTGCATAGGTCTGAGCAATGCTCAGAGCAGGTTGTAAGTGTTTGTAAAACAGGGGTTTGGGCGCGATTTTAGATGGGTTTCATAGGCACCTTACACCAAGGTGGCACTACGGTGTCCCTCGGGGACACCCGAGTGCTAGGCACCTTGCTAGAATGCACAAATGGCGGATTACACAACAGTTGAAGGTGCAAAAGTAGGCGTTTTGATGGGAAGCCCATCAGATTGGCCGACGATGAAAAAAGCGAGTGAAACCCTTGAAAAATTCGGCGTTCTCCACGAATGCAATGCGATTTCCGCGCATCGCAACCCCGAGCGATTGCAAGAATATCTAGCAAACGCTGAGGAGCGTGGCGTAGAATTGTTTATCTGTGCAGCTGGTGGTGCTGCACATTTAGCTGGTGTGACCGCCGCACACACAGAAAAGCCGGTTTTAGGCTGCCCTATGCAGGCTTGGTCGCTCGATGGGCTCGATTCATTGCTCTCGACAGTGCAAATGCCAAAAGGGATGCCTGTAGCCACGTTTGCAATCGGTTCAGCTGGTGCGATCAATGCGGCGACGTTCGCAGTTCAAATGCTAGGAATGTGCGATTCCGATCTAAAAGCGACCTTTTCAACGTTTCGTGAGGATCAGTCCTCAACGGTAAATACTTTGGAATAATCTCACTTTTCTTTTGACTTGAATACGTCCGAGAACCACAATACAGGTTCTCTACGCAGTAGGTTTGAGGTGAACAATGAGGATTGCCGATGCTGCAACGAGCGCTCTTTTAGCGCTCTTTATATAGAGCAGAACATATTCAATGCGGTTTCGTATTGAGAGAAGGTAACTAGGAGTTCAGTACATGTTTCAAAAAAGATCCACACGTATAGCACTCGCACTCACAGCTGTATCAATCATAACAGCGTCGAGCCCTGCGAAACCAAAATCATTTAACGAAGTGAATGAAGGATTCAGCGAGGTGGTATCAACCGCCGACGGATCAAACGCACTTTTTGGCCTTTGGGTAAACAACAAAGAAAACCAGATGCTCTTAGAACTTCCAAGAGGATGGGATCGAAAAAAGTTTTTCATAGCAGTAACACCATCAGCTGGAGTCATCTTTTCTGGTTTACAAGGGAATGAATCGTACGTGTATCTTCGGAAGTATGGCGATCGTTTGGCGTTCATCTCACCTGAAATTTCAGTCCGATCCACAGGTTCCAAAACATCACAAAACTCGGTAGATAAAATTTTTACCGATACCGTTGTACTTGATGTCCCGATTGTAGCCAATGGACCCAACGGTCAACCCGTCATTGATTTAGACAGCCTTTTGGTTGGCAATGCTTCTAAGATTGCAGGGTCAGTAGGAAGAGGTGTGAATTCTCGCCTTGCTAAGATTGCAAAAGCAAAATCTTTTCCCAAAAACCTAGAAGTTGCAATCGAAGTACCAACAAGTGGTGGTAACCTCAAGCAAATCCACTATTCAATCAGCGAGGTTCCAGAGCGTGGTCAATACAAACCGCGAAAAGCAGACGAACGTGTGGGATACTTCACAACAGATTTTCGTGATTTAGGTCAACCTCACGAAGAAGATAAGTGGGTTCATTATATAAACCGATGGGACTTACAAAAACGTGACGCAAGCCTATCACTCAGCCCTCCCAAAAAACCGATCGTGTTTTACGTAGAACACACCGTTCCTGTGAAATATAGAAGATGGGTTAGGGATGGGGTTTTGTATTGGAACGATGCTTTTGAAGAAATTGGTATCGATAGTGCAATCGAAGTCTATTATCAAGATGAAGCAACAGGTGCGCACATGGAAAAAGACCCCGAAGATGTTCGGTACAACTTCCTACGCTGGCTCAACAACGATATTGCAACGGCGATCGGTCCATCAAGGGCGCACCCCATGACCGGAGAAATTCTTGATGCAGACATCGTCCTTACAGATGGGTGGATTCGAGCGTATTGGCGTTGGTACTCACAAATACCAAAAGCAGAAGAAGCGATGGCAACACTCACGCCCGCAGACATTCAATGGCTTGAAGATTATCCTGAATGGGATCCTCGAATCCGAACAGCTGATCCCACGGAACAGGCTCGTATTTTCGCGGAACGTGACCGCCGTAAAGCGGCTGGTGAAAGTGATCCCGGCAAATCGCTCATTGACCCAATTCTGGCAGGAGATGATGACCTAGCAGAAATAGCCACATGGTTAGGCGATGAAGATCACCACTGTTTAGCAGCGTATCAACTTGCAAGTCAAATGGCATTTGCGAGGTTGGGTCTTGAAGCGTTGGATATGACTGATCTTGATCCTCCTTCTGACATGGGTCGAGCAACAGACGACAAACTCGACGGTATTCCCGAATGGTTTATTGGACCACTTCTTTCAGGACTTGTTTGTCACGAAGTTGGCCATACACTCGGCTTACGTCACAATTTTAAAGCATCGGGTCTTTACACAATGGAAGAAATTAACTCCGAAGACATTCGCGGTAAAAAACCATTTACTGCTTCTGTCATGGACTACAACCCCGTGAATTTCAATATGGAAACTGGCGACGTTCAAGGCGACTTCGCAATGATTGGTGTCGGACCGTATGACATGTGGGCAATTGAATATGGATACACACTCGGGAAGGAGGAGGATGTACTGAAACGGTCGAATGAACCCGCACATGCGTATCTCACTGATGAAGACACAGCAGGCCCCGACCCCCTTGCAAAGCGGTATGACTTTAGTAAAGATCCTTTGACATACGCACAAAACCAAATGCGCGTTGTAAACAAACTTCGATCAGACCTTCTGACATCGTACGTAGAAGATGGTGAAAGTTGGTCAAAAGCAAGGCGAGGGTACGAAACGACTCTTCGAATGCAATCAGGTGCGGCTGGCATGATGGTTGATTGGATCGGCGGTGCGTTCACGAATCGAAACAAGAAGGGCGATTTTGGTGAAGAAGATGTTACGCCTGTCACGGTAGTTCCAGCAGAACAACAACGGGCCGCCCTGAACTTCGTCGTTGAAAACATTTTTGATGAAAATGCTTTTGGTCTCTCCCCAGAGTTACTCGCACACTTTAATGTTGATAAGTGGTACAACGGTGGGGGTGACAGTGGCGAAGCAACGTGGCCGGTTCACGACCGAATTTTGGGCCTACAAGCGTCAATGCTGACATCGATCTTGTCACCAAGCAGGCTTGGGATGGTGTACGACAATGAATATCGTATTCCAGAGAGCGAAGATGCAATCACAGTGGCGGAGATCTTTGAAACACTGGTGTCTACTGTGTACGGGAACCTTGAAGAAACAAGTGGCGAATGGACAAACCGTTCCCCGATGATTTCTTCGATCCGACGCAACCTACAGGCAGAAATGACAGACCGTCTCATTGGTTTGTCAACAGGGCGTGTACGAATGTTCAGACCAGTCCGCACCCTTGCCCTCTACCACACCCGAGAGTTACACAAACAAATCGGTGCGATACTTGAAGGTACTGCGAAGTTAGACACATACTCTCAGTCACACCTTGAAGATATGCACGAGCGATTAGGAAACGCGCTTGATATTGTCTATACGATGTAACACAATTTTGGTACACCAAAAAAGGTCGCTCATTGAGCGACCTTTTTTATAGCACCTCTTGCCTGCACGAAGTGGTACGAGATTCCGTAGAAGTAACATCTTTTGGCATAGCGAGGTGGAGCATCACTGGATCAGTGAGTTCAACTGTTCCATCTACTTCATGCGCGCCAATTTTCATCGCGTTGCCTACCCAATCAACATCCATTGTTCCACACGGTCTTCCTTCATTGCGTCGCCATTTCGCTCCATGACTTCTTGGGTAATGGCTCACACCGACCATTTGTACATCCACAATCTCACCGCGTAGTGATTCAGGAATTTTGATTGGTTGGTGCAACACGCCGACGTGTCCTTCGCCAACTCGAAATGCAATATGCACATCGGTTGCACCTTCGACAACGGTAAAAGAATTTTTTGCTGGTCGCAAATGTACAATCACAGAGGCGGGGTTCTCAAATCTGTTTTGATAATAAATAGAGAGTTCAGGGCCATGTGGAGTTGTCCGTACAAGAGGAAACAAACAAACACCATCTGCTTCAAAGTAATGTGACCCAACGAGTTCACCCAATCGATCCGGGAGTCGATCTTCCATATTGAATGCATAAAACAAACAAGCTGCAATTGCAATGGTGAGTACAGGCGCAGTAATCTTTGAAAAGGTGAGTGTGTCTACACCCGCCATGGTCCACGCCCAGATCGACCACAATAATCCAACTGTTCCTAGAAGGACGAGTACAAAATTACGTTTTTCATGCACAACATACCTCCATTTCTGAGGGCGACGCTGCTAGGCTTTCACGCAGCACGAGCAGCGCGATTCCCCCACGCGTGTATTCTACGCGGTATACCCCCCTTATCGTCAAGGACTTTCTTTTAAGATGAACTTCGACTCACCTCCCAAACAACCAGTTGCCTCAGCTCAAGCGTGGTTTGATGAAGCTGTTCTAGAAAAAGCGACACCAAACCCACTCGCAGCAGCCTTCACAACAGTGGATAGGGAGCAACGCCCTTCATCACGAATGGTGCTCCTCAAAGGGTTTGATGCTCAAGGGGCTGTTTTGTACACGAATTATGAAAGCGATAAGGCAAAAGACGTTGAACAGAACCAAAACGTCTCTCTTTTGTTTCATTGGGATTATAAGCAACGGCAATTGCGCATTCAGGGAAAAGCCGAAAGGGTGGACGAAGAAGAGTCTGACGTTTATTTTGCAACAAGAGAGAAATTGAGCCAAGTGGGTGCTTGGGCAAGCGATCAATCAAGACCTCTCAAAAGCAGAGCTGTTCTCATGGCAAAAGTGGCTGCTCTCATGGCGAAGTGGGTCGGAAGAAAAGTACCACGTCCAGAGCATTGGGGGGGCTATAGGGTTTCACTTGATGTGATAGAGTTTTGGCAAGGGCATGATGGGCGCCTTCACGATCGGATTCGGTACACCCGTGATCAGAATGCGTGGCATTGGGTGAGGTTGCAACCGTAAACCCGTTCACCCGAACAACAGCGAATTATTCATCCGCGAGTTTTCTTGCTTCGTCAATCAAATCACTCGGTAATTCGGTCTTTGGGGGTGGCGCGGGTTTTGGAAGTTTTTTAGGTTTCGGTTTTTTCTGAACAGGAGATTTTTTGCTTTCATGAATTGGTGGATCTTCTGTTTCAATGATTGGAAGTGAGATTTCTTCTTCAAGCTGGTCAATCGAAGCATCGGTTAGCGCAAACTCATCTTTCCATGCAGCCGCTTTATCTGGGGAGAGTCCACTCGGCTTTCGGGCGTGTTGTTTTGTTGGTTTCTGGTGATCTTCAATTATTGCTTCAAGAAACGCAACTGAGCCAAGATGTTGTGCCCCCCTTGCTCGTATGAACCGAATAATTTCTCGATCATTCGTCACCACGACAATTCTGTTTGAGGAGGACGATGTTGAAACGCGGTCCATGATTTCCTGATCCGCTGATTTTGTTCCACCTGTAAAGATAATTTCTATATTTCTTGACGCATGTACCCCAGTATTGCTTGGAGTTCCGTCACAAATTAAAGAAATGTTGTCTCTTGACCACCGGCCCCGCGAGAGTAGTGAGGCGAGCGTTCCAACGTCCATACCGGCCAAATCTGGGGGCAAGATTCCCATCTGGTGCAAGACATTCCATGTATCAACGAGCAACACCATATCTTGGACAGAATATCGGCTTTGGGGGGGGGTGTGCAACCCCCTGTAAATAAAGAGGTTGCCAATGGGCGTCTTGCCACTTGCATTGGCGTTCACAATGCATGATAATACGTGGCTCTCAATCCCCGATTCAAAGGAAGGTTTACGAACTTATGGCGATCAGAATTAAAGCACGGCAAAACGAATCTGCAAGTCAGATGCTCCGCCGATTCAAAAAGCTCTGCGAAAAAGAAAATCTAATTAAAGATGTCAAGAAGCGACAATACTTCGAGAAGCCATCGGAGCGTAAACGTCGAGAGAAGAAGCGTACGATTTCGCGAATTCAGCGTGAGCTCAACCCAGAGTTTCAACGGACCCCTCCCAAATCCACTCGAAGTGGTGGCGGACGAGGGCGGTAACCGAGCACATGAAGTGCTTCCGCCATTTTTAAGAACGAGAACATCAACGGTATGCGCCGCGTGAACTACACAGCGGCGATTTCATTTTTCAGACAGCGTGTGAACTGTGTTCACACGAGGCAGAACAACGGAAAGCCCACCTCGGGCGAATTCTAATTTAGGAGACGAACAAGATGAACCTGCTCATGCTTGCTCAAGAAACAACAGCTTCAGACCCTTGGAATCTTTATTACATCGCACCTGTTGGTGCGTTGGTTGCGCTCGTGATGGCCTTTATTTTTAGTAGAGGTGTCATGTCTCAAAGTGAGGGCGAACCAGAGATGGTCAGAATCGCTGAGCACGTTCGCTCTGGCGCCATGGCATATCTCAAACGACAGTACAAAGTTGTATTCGTCGTGTTCATTGTATTGATTGCGATTCTTGCAGCTCTTGGTTTCGCAGGAATTCAACCTGTTTGGTCTGCAGTTGGTGTACCCATTGCTGGTTTGTTCTCTGGTTTATGTGGTTGGTTTGGTATGAAAATGGCAACCAACGCTTCAGCTCGAACAACTTGGGCAGCAAAACAATCGCTCAACGATGGTTTGCGTGTCGCCTTCCGCTCAGGCGCGGTAATGGGACTCGTCGTTGTTGGATTTGCATTGCTTGATACCTCCGTATGGTTCTACATCTGGAACAAAGTAATGCCAGAGAAGGAACTTGTTGAAATCACATCCGTCATGTTGACATTCGGCATGGGTGCTTCGACTCAAGCATTGTTCGCTCGTGTTGGTGGCGGTGTGTACACAAAAGCAGCAGATGTTGGCGCAGACCTTGTCGGTAAGGTTGAAGCAGGCATTCCTGAAGATGACCCACGAAACCCAGCAACAATCGCAGATAACGTTGGAGACAATGTTGGTGACGTGGCAGGCATGGGGGCGGATCTTTACGAAAGTTATTACGGTTCAATCCTCGCGACGATGGCACTTGGTGCAGCAGCAGCGATGGGATTACAAAATACCGAGCTTGGATACCGTCTAGCGATCGCTCCAATGGCACTCGCGGGCCTTGGTATTTTCTGTTCACTCGTTGGCGTCTTTGTTGTGCGTGCAAAAGAAAATGCGTCCTTTAGTGAACTCCTCAAAGGTCTTCATAGTGGTGTGTATGTTGCATCATTCTTGATCGCAATCTTGTGTGGCGGTTTGTTCTACTTTCTTTTCAATGGAACAGATATCTGGTGGGCAGGTCCCTGGATTTCAATCATCACGGGTCTCATCGCAGGTTTGGTGATTGCATACGCAACCGAGTATTACACTTCGTATGAGCATGCTCCAACAAAGCGAATCGCGAAGCAAACAGAAACTGGTGCAGCAACAGTAATCATTTCCGGAATCGCCGAAGGCATGATTTCTACTTGGGCTCCTTTGATTGTTATTGTTGTGGCCATCATCTCGGCGTTCAGTTTTGCTGGAGGTAACGATAACTTCCTTCTTGGTTTGTACGGTGTAGGCATCGCCGCAGTAGGGATGCTGAGTACACTTGGCATAACACTTGCAACAGATGCATATGGCCCAATTGCTGACAACGCAGGCGGAAACGCAGAAATGACTGGCCAACCACCAATCGTTCGCGAGCGAACTGATATGCTTGATTCACTTGGTAACACAACAGCCGCAACCGGCAAGGGGTTTGCGATTGGATCAGCAGCATTGACAGCACTTGCCCTTCTTGCCGCATACGTTTCAGTTGTGCAAACAAGCCTTGATAAAAAACTCGCAGACGATGTCGCTGCGGTTGTTGCAGCTGATACAACAAACGATTCAATCAAATACTTAGGAAATGGTGAGCTTGTTGCGGTCAATGATGGCGAAGCTTTTGGAGCACTGATGTTGGCTAACGCAGATGTACGGAACAAGTTTGAATCGTCTGACAACGCATATGAACAACTTTCAGCAGATCTTAATTGGAGCAAAATCGACAACGCGCACTCGGTACAAGTACGTGTGGGTGACGATCAAATGGCGTTCACAGTTGCTCCTACAAAAACAGCGACAATTAAGCAACTTCTGACGTACTACGATGTATCAATTATGAACCCAAGAGTCCTTGGTGGAATTTTCTTGGGTGTGATGCTCGCATTCGTCTTCTGTGCACTGACAATGAACGCAGTTGGACGAGCAGCATACGAAATGATGAACGAATGCCGACGCCAGTTTGGTGTGATGAAAAAAGCATTCTCTGCAAACGGTATGAGTGATGAGGAAATTGCTGATCCAATGAACTGGCCAAAAGAGCAGACAGTAGTAGATGGCACTGCGTATCCAGATTATGGTGAATGTGTAAATATCTCTACAGCGAGCGCTCAAAAAGAAATGGTCTTGCCAGCAATTCTCGCAATCTCAGTTCCAATTATCGTTGGACTACTCCTTGGAGTAGGTGGCGTGATGGGATTGCTCGTGGGTGGTTTGACTAGTGGTTTTGCTGTTGCAATATTCATGGCAAACGCAGGTGGTGCTTGGGACAATGCGAAAAAGTACATTGAATCTGGCAAACATGGTGGCAAAGGTTCAGATGCACACAAAGCAAGTGTTGTTGGTGATACCGTAGGTGATCCATTCAAAGACACGTCAGGACCTGCTCTCAATATTTTGATTAAGCTCATTGCAATCGTCTCGGTTGTGTTTGCTGGTCTCGTCGTAAACCTTGGACCAGTTGTGGCAGGGGCACTAGGACTTTAAGTGCAATATTCATCCCTGGAACAACAGACGGCTGCTGCCGCCGCATTCGCGGCGTCAGCAGCCCGTTTACTTGTAGATAGACATTGTGAAGATGTCGTTTTACTTGATGTATCTGCAGTGAGCCAAGTTTGTGATTTTGTACTCATTGGAACAGGAACAAGCGATCGGCAGATGAAATCAGTTGCTGATGAGCTTGTTGATCTTGGCAAAGAGGTGCATCTACCAGCATTTAGAAAAAGTATCGATACAGGTGCAACGTGGATTGTGACGGACTTTATCACTGTTGTTGTGCACCTGTTTGAACCTCAGCTTCGGGCATACTATGATTTAGAAGATCTTTGGGCAGATGCAAAACGAATTGAAATCGAAACTGACCCAAGCGAGCTTCAATAAGGAGACAATGATGTTAAAACAACATGTAAGCCAGATGATGATGTGGCTATTGGTGATTTCATGCGCAGCCTTTGCTGATACTGAACCACGATTGTATTCCGGCGACATAGAAATCCCAACTCTTGGTCCATTGAACATGACGCTTGGAGTGAGTGAATCGGATGAGGGTACCTTTCTACTTCTCACAGTTCCAACACAAGGAGCCAAAAACATTCCGCTTCCAGCAACATTTAATCAAAATCAAGAACTCGTTGCCGGACTTCCCCAAGCAGATCTAGTGTATACAGTAAAAGAGAACGACGATCAAACCGCGTTGGTTGGCAAGATGGGACAAACGGGAATGACATTTGAAATTTCGTTTAGTCGCGTCGACTCTGCACCAGAACTTTCGCGGCCACAAACTCCCACAGGACCATTTCCATATGCAAGTACAGAAGTTTCAGCATTGCATCCTGATGGCCACACGTTAGCCGGAACGTTGACGACACCAAAAGGTGAGGGACCCTTTGCTTGCGCTGTTTTGATTTCTGGTTCTGGGATGCAAGACCGCGATGAATCATTGTTGGGGCACAAGCCATTTTTAGTACTCGCAGACTACCTCACACGAGAGGGTATTGCGGTATTGCGTTTTGATGATCGAGGTGTCGGTGGATCGAAGGTTGAAGACATAGAATCTCTCAAATCAGCAACATCGTTAGACTTTGCAACAGACGTTGCTGTGATGGTTGAAGCTGCTCGGTGGCAACCAAACATTGATCCGTTTCGCGTGGGTGTCATTGGACATAGCGAGGGCGGAATCATTGGTCCACTCGTTGCTGTTGAAGATGACAAATTAGCCTTTGTTGTGATGCTTGCTGGTCCAGGCGTTCCTGGTTTTGAACTTATGCCCGTCCAGTCTGCGATGTTAATGGAAAGTTCTGGAGTGGATCAAGAACTGATTGATCGCGCTGTCAATGCGTCGATGACATTGTATGAACTGTATAAGCAGGGAGGGAGCGAAATTGATCGCAGAGCAGCAATGATGGAACTTGTTGACGTTCAACTGCAATCGCAAGATATCACCGTGACTCCAGAGGAGTTTGGGGTAATGACAGATGGCGGACTTGAACAATTTGAGCTTCCATGGTTCCAATGGTTTATGTTTCACGATCCAGCGCCAGTGCTTGCACAAGTGACGTGTCCAGTACTTGCAATGAATGGCTCGCTTGATACGCAAGTTTCTTCTACACAAAACCTACCTGTGATTGAAGAAACAATGGTAAACGCAGGCGGCGATATTACGATTCTTGAGCTTGAAGGGCTCAACCACCTCTTTCAAAAGGCACGTACGGGGGGTATTTCCGAATACGCCGAGATTGAGACAACAATAGAACCCGTTGCACTTGAAGCGATGGGCGAGTGGCTTGCCGAGGTCACAGATTATGACTAATCAGAACTCTATCAACGACTTTGTGTTTATTGGTTTTAACAAACAAGTCATAGCACTTGATCGGTACACAGGGAAGATACTTTGGGATTGGAAGGCAACAAAGGGGACAGGGTTTCCCGCAATGCTACTTGATGGCGACCGACTGGTCGTTTCAATTCAGGGGTATACGTATTGCCTAGATCCTCTAACGGGATCAGAAGTTTGGATGAACGAACTCAAGGGGTACGGTACGGGGATTGCATCAGTCGTGTCTGTTCGAGGCACTTCTATTGGCGGGCCTGCGGCGGCGTTTCAAGCTGCAGCCGCGCAACAGGCGGCTGTAACGAGCGGAACACACGGCGCATGAGTTTTGGTCTTTCGAGAGGGAAGACCCTCGATGTAGGAGAAGTTGGCATCGATATGCGCGATCTCCCTTCTGCTGAAGAAGGAAAAGTAGATCCACGAGTTTGGTTTCAAGAACAAAACAATCCCTTAGAATTGGAAATTGGTTCGGGCAAGGGCACTTTTTTATTGCAACAATCTGAACTACAACCAGAGACAAATTTTCTCGGTTTTGAGTGGGCTGCAGAGTTTTATCGCTATGGAGCAGATCGATTACGGCGCAATGGAAGAAAAAACGTGCGTATGATGTACGGGGATGCAACAGAATTTTTGAAGCACTGGTGCAAAGATCATGTTGCGGAAGTACTACATCTGTATTTCAGTGATCCGTGGCCAAAAAAGCGTCACCACAAACGACGGGTGATTCAAGATGATACTTTGCGAACATTTCATAGAATTCTCAAACTTGGTGGTGCGCTACGAATCGTGACTGACCACGACGAATTGTGGGAATGGTGTGAGACACACATCGACCGCCACCTTGATTTGTTTGAAAGAAAATCATTCGATATCGTTTCTTCAGCGAGTGAAGGTGAATTGACAGGTACAAATTTTGAACGGAAATACCGCCGCGAAGGCAGACCTTTTCATTCGGTCACGTTGTGCAGCGTTTGATCACAAAAATTCAATCGAATCCCTTTTCATTGGTACTATATCTGCATGCACCGCGCCGATACAAATGTGAACGATGTTCAACTCGAAGACATTTTATGTGATTTTTGCGGCGATACTGCGTGGGCGAATGGCACACCCTGTGTTGAGGGTCATCGAGGTAGCGTTGTGTGTGGAGATTGTCTATCGAAAGCGTATCGAAGAGTTGTATTGGTGGGCAATACAGAGTTACAAAACACCACGTGTACGATGTGCATAGAGAGAAGAGATCAGTCTCTGTGGAAAGGAAGCTTTGGTGAAGGGGCAAACATCTGCCTCCGGTGTATCAAGCAATCAGCAACTGTTTTAGAGAAGTCAGAACATTGGGACTGGGAACGACCCACGAAACTCTAACGTGAGTGTATCTTGGGTAGTATGGGATCCCGCTTGAGCCTTGCGAATAAATGCCTTGCACTTTTTGGTGTTGTGATTCTCGCTATCACTGTTGTTACACTCAGTATCCCTTGGGTTCGAACCTCAACACTTATTTACAATTATCAGGAAAAACTAGCACGCGAGCTTGCGGATGAGTGGATCCTATCAAGAGAAGAGTTTGGATCAACAGACGAAGAAGATGCGTCACTTAGAATCCAACTTCTTTTATGTGTGAATATTGAAGACGACGCAGAAAATTTTGCAAGCCGTGCGAAGAAAACTTTTGAAACAACAAACGTATCAGAACTCACAGATGCCCACGACCGAGATCAATACCAATTCTTTTTATATGCTCGTCCAATCACAGAGTCACAACTCAAGGGGTTGAACCATGCAGGCGTAACCTCATTTGAACCTGGGGTTTCTGTGCCATCGGTTTCAGACAAGCTTAAAGCAATTTTGATTGTTCGTCTAGATACGACGTTTGCCAAGCAACAAACTAGCGGCATGCTCATGTGGATTTTTGCTACAGGGATAGCAGGTTTTCTGTGCTCACTCTTAGCGTTTTATTTGATTTTAACTCGACTTGTTTTTTCACCCGTAAGGAAACTTCGCCGTGTTTCAGAGAAAGTGCGAACCGGTGATCTGAGCGCAAGGTCTGTTCTCGAAACTGGAGACGAGTTTGAAGAACTGTCGTTTGCGTTTAACAAAATGCTCGACCAGATGGAAGAAGATCGGGGTAAACTCTACCGTCTCAACGAAACACTTGACCTTAAGGTAGAAGAACTAGCATCTGACAACCTAGGGCTGTTTGAATCTGGAAGATTGAAGAACGAGTTTTTGGCAAACGTTAGCCATGAGTTACGAACACCCTTAAATTCGATTATTGGTTTTGCAGAGTTATTACAGGGAATGGGTCCTGCTACTCAGATACATGATGAAAAGCGCGTTCGATACATTAACAATATCTTGACAAGTGCGCGATCTTTACTCGAGATGATCAATGAGCTTCTCGATATGGCAAAAATCGAAGCGGGTCGTATGGAAGTCAATTTAGAAAAGACAAGTGTTGAGGATCTCCTTGAAGGTCTTGTTGGGATTATGCGACCCCAAGCGAAATCTTCTCGCGTCGAAGTAGAAATACACTTGGTCAATACAATTCCTACTATAGAAACCGATCCTGGCAAACTGCAACAAATTTTGTACAACTATCTTTCAAATGCTATAAAGTTCAGCCCAGAAAAAGACGCAATAGAAATCATCGCAGAGCTAGTGAAACAAGATACACCCACTCCCGCCGTTCGGATCATGGTTGTAGACCATGGTCCGGGGATTCCAGAAGACATGATCGATATGGTTTTCGAAAAATTCAGACAGGTTGATGCTTCCCATACTCGTAAACATCAAGGTACTGGCCTTGGGCTTGCGATTTGCAAAGAACTCTCAGAACTTCTTCGTACCGAAGTTTGGGTAGAATCTAAAACTGGGCAGGGCGCATCGTTTTTTGTCGAGGTTCCCGTAGCGTTTGAACCTGATACTCCCCAACCTCTTATGCCAACATGAACATCATCTTTGAAACAATTTATCTAGGACTACGAAGTTTACGGCTTCATGCACTGCGGTCTGTACTAACAAGTTTGGGCATTGTGCTTGGTGTAGCAGCTGTGATCGTAATGGTTTCAATTGGAGAGGGAAACAAACAAGCAGCGCTGCGCGCGATTGAATCACTTGGTGCAACAAACATTATTGTGCGATCTCAACGACCACCAGAGTCGCAAAATGTTGGCTCCCAAAGGCGATCCTTCGTAGCCAAATTTGGTATCACGAGAGCCGATGAAAGAAGACTTCGGAAATTTATAGGGGCAAATCAAATTGTGCCCCTTAAAGCCGTTGGATCTGAAATAGCAAACGGAGCCGTTCGTACAACAAGCCAAACGTTTGGGACTATTCCAGATTTACTCAAAGTGGCAAACTTACATGTTCAGGAGGGTGGGCGGTACATCGTTGAGGAGGACATGATTCGAAGGGCGCCGGTCGCAGTCATTGGTTCAGAAATTGCAAATCAATTTTTCCCCTTAACAGACCCAGTTGGAAAACAAATCAGGATTGATACACGCGTTTTTACGATAGTAGGTGTACTAAAACCCGTTGGGCTTGCAGGCGGTACTGGATCAGCACTTGTCGGGCGAGACCTCAACAAAGACGTTCATGTTCCAATGACTACATCTCGCTTAGAGTTCGGTGACATTGTTGTCAGGAGGGAATCTGGATCGTTTAGTGGTGAGGAAGTGGAAGTCTCAGAGGTGTACATCACAGCTCCTTCGACAGAAGAAGTTGTGTCAATGGCGGAACACGTACGGCAGATCATGCACGTCGACCACCCACAAATGAAAGACATAGAAGTGATTGTTCCGTGGGAACTTCTTGAAAATGTACGCCGAACAACAGCGACGATGAACATCCTACTGACAGCGATTGCTGCAATTAGCCTGCTCGTGGGTGGCATTGGCATCATGAACATCATGCTTGCGACAGTAGTGGAACGAACGCGAGAAATAGGAATTCGAAGAGCTGTAGGCGCAACAAGAAGAGATATTGCTGCTCAGTTTTTAGTCGAAACGGGAAGCCTCAGCGCGGTTGGAGGGTTACTTGGTATTATCGTTGGAGTAGGAATTTCGATTGGGCTTGAGTCTTTACTACAACTATTATTGAAGTTACCGTGGTTACGTGGAGTTGCAGATATCGGGGCAGGATTAGAAACGCAGGTCACAGTGTGGTCGATTGTAGTTTCATTTTTCGTTGCAGCGGGTACAGGTTTGATATTTGGCATATACCCAGCAGTTATCGCAAGTAGGCAGGATCCGATTGTGGCACTTCGTCACGATTAGAGAGAGGATGAAAGTATGTTTATTCAAATTGTTTTGTGTGTTTGTGCACAAATTACAACCGATGATTATTTTTCACTCTCGTATGTTTCAAGTTGTTCCATTTCTCCAACAGGAACGTACATAGCGTGGACAGAAGGACGGTGGGATGAAGATCTCGACCGTCGAAATTATGATGTGTGGATTACAAAACCATTTTCGGAGGGCAGTCAAACTCTGCGACTAACATTTGACGAAGCGAATGACGGTTCGATTCAATGGGGCAACAATGACGACTGGTTGTATTTTTCATCACGAAGGGGTAGTAGAAACGATGATCTACCACGCAATGGCAAGAAACAAATTTGGCGAATAAAGCCAGATGGTACGCAATTGATGGCAGTGAGTAGATTGGTTGGCGGTGTTGAAGATTGGCACGTAGGTGATGATGGGCAGTGCGTTTACTACGTAACTAGCGAAGAAACGCACATTGATGACACATGGAAAAAACTACGAAAAGAGCATGACGGCGTAGAGTACGGTCATGGGTTGGTGGACTATTCTGAGTTGTGGAAACTTGACCTGAAAACTTGGAAACATACAAAACTTTGGGATGAAGAGAGGGTCCTAGTAGATTTCGCACCATCTCCTGACGGCAAAAAAATTGCAACAGTCACAACTCCAGATACTCGCTTGATCACCAATGAAGGGTTGTCTGAGATTGGGATTTACGATATTGCTACAAAAGAAACAGTATTGCTTGAAGACACGCTTTGGCGAGGGGGTGCCCCATCTCCCTACGGCTGGGTTGAAGCACCGAGTTGGTCATCCGACGGATCACGACTGGTGTTTTCCGTTGACTTCGATGGGTTTCCTCGCAATATGTTTGTCGCTACGTTTACTGACACGAATAGTACGGTTCAACAAGTGAGAAGAGAAAACGAGGTTTCTCTTGGGTCAGATCCTGAGTGGGTGCCAAACTCACATGATTTGTTGTACATCGCAGAGCAAGGAACTGCAAGACCATTACGCAAGGTCACAAATGTAGGAAGTGGGATGCAAGGTGATACATTGGAGATCCTGTCGGGCAGCATTGTTTGCTGGGATTTCAGTGTGGCGATGGACTCAGGTGAAATAGCAGCAATTGCAGGATCACCACGCCACCCATCTAGTGTCGTAATGACAACTAATTCTTCAATCGAAGCAATCGTCGTTGAGAATCCAAACAGACATATCGAAGATTGGAACTTGCCTACGATTCGAACAGTGCAATGGAAAGCGCAAGATGGAACATCCATTGAGGGGGTTCTAGAAGTCCCACATGATTTTGTCGCTGGACAAGATGATCCACTTCCGATGTATGTTGATATACACGGGGGACCAACTTCGGCAAGGACTGCTAGTTTGTCAATCTCGATGTACGGTAGGGGTTTGCTTTCAACTGATGGCTGGGCAGTGTTTAGCCCGAACTATCGAGGGTCAACTGGCTACGGAGATGCATTTCTCACGGAGTTAGTGGGCAGAGAAAACGATATTGAAGTTCAGGATATTCTTGATGGGGTTGACGCAATGATCGAACGAGGAATTGCTGATCCAGACAAACTTGCTGTAGGGGGTTGGAGTAATGGAGGGTACCTTACAAACTGTTTGATTGCAGCAACAGATCGATTTAAAGCAGCAAGTAGTGGTGCTGGTGTTTTTGATCAAACGATGCAATGGTCAATTGAAGATACACCAGGACACGTTGTGAATTATGCAAAGGGCCTACCATGGGAAGTACCCCAAGAACTTCGTCGCATGTCTCCTTTGTTTGACGCGGATAACATTTCAACCCCGACCATTATTCACGTAGGAGCAGGTGACGAACGGGTTCCGGCAGGACATTCCAAGGCGTTGTTTCGTGCATTGCACGATTATCTTGATGTGCCAACCCAACTAGTACTCTATCCAGGCACGGGGCATGGATTATCCAAAATGTCCCACAGGAAAGCGAAGATTGAATGGGATAAAGCGTGGCTTGAGCACTGGGTATTGGGCAAGCACTAAACAAACCCTGTCTTAAATGTTTGGAATGCGAGGCAACCGTACGGTTGTTGCGCCACCAGTAAAACGGAGTGTTCGAGTTTTCATTTGTTTCGGACGAAGGGGGACAAATGAATATCCGCCAAGTTGTCGATGTACAAAATCGGGCGCCTTCACAAGGAGAGAACCTTTGTAAAAACGTATGGTGCAGTTTCCACCATGAACATTCCATTGTTCAGATTCCACAAAATCAGTGATGGTATCAATCAACTTCTGTACTTCTTCCTCTTTCGTTAGGCGGTTAGGATCATCACTTGGATCATCAAAGTTCACGCCCCCTCCTCCGGTGGTCCCCATCGTTGGTGCGTTGTCGAAGTCGCGAACTGTAAAAAGTAAACTCATGACATCGTACGTTCGAAGTTCCATCGAACTCCCTTGTGTAAACTGTTCCTTTAGACCCACCTCTAACATCGTGTCACGAAGTTGCCATGTACTTGGTTCATCTGTGTTTAATTTTTCGATGATTCGTTCGAGGACAACAATGGCAGGTTGGCTCTTGAGGTGTAATGTGATTGGTGTGTTTTGGTCAATGCCGTTTCTTGTGTCAGTTTTCCAAAAATAGTGCGTGTCAATCTTGAGCGAATCTTTCAATTGTTGTAACACTTCGTAGGCAGGTTCGTCGTCAAACGAGACAGTGAGATCTGTGTATAGGAGCTTCCCAAGTATTGCTGCGTGGGCTTGGTCTGTGGAATTCTGCGCATAGAGAGGGCAACAAAAGAGGATTGAAAGAAAGAGAAGTGTTGTGTAGATCCGATATTGCATATCGGAGTATACGCTTATTGGTTACGGGCGACAGATTTGATCGCTTCGATTGCCTCTACTGTTCCAAGAAGAGCCATTGCGGTAGCTTCGGGTTTCATTG
>JASMLY010000028.1 GCA_030748455.1 Phycisphaerales bacterium
CAGTCGACCGACAAGCAGTATTGTCACAAACGATTGAAGTTCTCAAGGAACGGGTCAACCCCGATGGAGTCCTTGATATTCAGATGACGCCCCTTGGTACCGATCGTATTGAAGTCGTCATGCCCTTGCCGAATGCTGAGATTAAAGAACTTGCAGATCTCTATCGCGGGAAACTTGATGTTTTACTCGAAGATTCTCAGATCCGCCCAACTGAGCTTGATGGAGCGTTAGCGAGTGGAACGGCGGTCTCAGAGTACGGGGGTGAATCCTCACGTGGACAACTTGTTCAAGACTTACAAACACAGTGGGATGCGTTGAATGCAGCGCTCGTCGCACTTGAAGCAGATCCAACAAGTGGGGTAAAGGAGCAACGTGTCGCAGACCTTGAAATCGATGTCGAGGACCTCCGCGTGCAACTCCTTGCACTGAGTTTTGATAAAAATGAAGTGATGCGTTTGTTGCAACTTTCTCTTGAGGGTGAACCCCTTCGAGATGAAAAAGGATACGTTGTTCGCGATGAACAAACAGACGAAGTACTTCGTGATACACCACCAAGAGAGCGTGCACTCGCTGAACTTGCAATAACCTATCCCCAACTTTCCGATCAACTTCAGGAACTTGTTGACAGTTATGATCAGTACCAAGCAAAACGAACAGGATTTGATGACCCAGAAGATCTTATCCGTATGCTCCGAGGTGCAGGCGTTCTTGAGTTTCGGATTGCAGTTTCAACTGGTAAGGCTGAGGGAGTAGATGTTGAGGACTTGCGAGAACAACTCGCGAAAGTTGGCCCAGACAATACAGATTCAACCGTTGCAAGATGGTTCCCAATAAACGAAGTGAATGCTTGGGCAGATACACCTGATCAACGAGCGGCTCTACGCGCTGATGTGAGCGCATATTTTGCTGCAAGTCGTTCACTTGAAGCGGCAGAATACGATGGAAACTATTACATCCTCTTGTACGATGATGATGCACGTGCAATGACGCACCGAGGTGGTAACAAGTGGTCTGTTATTTCAGCCTACGCATCAGCTGACCAATTTGGACGTCCCGCCGTTGCATTCCGGCTCGACCCTCCGGGCGCAAGTTCGATGGGGCGACTCACAGGTGCGCACATCAACGACCCAATGTCCATTGTTCTCGATGGTCAGTTGTATACAGTTGCAAATATCAGCACGCAAATTAACGGACAGGGTCAAATCACAGGCAGTTTCTCGCAAGCAGAGATCGATTATCTGCTCCGTGTTCTTGCTGCAGGGTCGTTAGAGGCACGATTAAGTACTGATCCGATCGCTGTCAACATCATAGGCCCAACGATCGGGCAAGATAACTTGACGCGCGGGTTGTCAGCATTTGGATATTCAGTCATCGCAGTTATGGCGTTTATGTTGCTCTACTACTTGATGGCTGGGCTAGTCGCTGATTTTGCATTGCTTGCAAATGGTTTGATTATTTTCGGTGTGATGGCGTTAATCGACGGTACATTCACGCTACCTGGTTTGGCGGGTGTTGTACTCACCATGGGTATGGCTGTAGATGCAAATGTACTGATTTATGAACGAATTCGTGAAGAACTCGCAGCGGGGGCACGCGATTTACGTGAAGCGATCCGAGAAGGCTACAACAAAGTATTCAGCACGATTATAGATGCGAACTTGACAAACCTCATCGTATGTTTTGTGTTGTACAAAACAGCAACAACAGAAGTGAAAGGGTTCGCAGTAACGCTATCCATTGGTATTGTTGCAACGCTTTTTACTTCCTTATTCATGACTCGAGTAATTTTCACAATGTATGCGAACGTGATGGGGCGTCGTACGTTACCGATGCTCCCAACTGTTTTTCCGGCTGTTGCACGGTTTTTACATCCAAGTCTGAACTGGATTTCAATGCGAAAATTCTTTTGGGTTTTAAGCGCTGTCTGCCTTTTGATTTCTACTTGGGCAGTTTTGAGCCGTGGAGTCCAAATTCTCGACACGGAGTTTAGAGGTGGTGTTTCCATCACAATGCGGACAAAACCTGTAGATGGTGGCCGCCTTCTCCTTGCCCACACAGGCGATGATTCAGTCGAGTCACGAGTTCAAGCTATAGGAAATGCAGCAAGTGGCGATTCTGTAAAAGATACAATTCTTGCAGAACTTGCAGGAGCAACGGTCCTTACTGTTGGTGAAACGACCGTAAACACAAGCGGGCAAGTGGTCTCGGATGGGTTCCAAATCAAAGTTGCAAATCCAGCAATAATCGAAGATGAAACGGTTGTAACAGCAACTGTTGTCGAAGCAATCACAGAAGCATTCGGCGCAGATCTCGATGTGCCACCAGCGTTGACCTTCGATGGCGCAGGGACAACTGACTTTCAGAGATACACCCACCAAATATCAAGGGACGCAGAAACATTGGGGGATATTCTAGGGAAAGGAATACGTGGTGATGTAAGTGAATTCAGAGGCGGCGTTCTTGTGGTTGTTGATTCTATCAACCCAACAGTTTCGATTGATGATGTTGCACACCGAATTGACCGTATGCGTCAACAACCTGAGTATGCACGGCATGCAGCAGGTCGTGAAGTTGAAGTGTTTGGTGTTCGCCGCGGTCAAGATAGTGGTTTCACATCTATCGCCATTGCCGTCTATGACCAAGACCTCAACTACTTACGAAATGACCCAGAACTCGTCGACCAACGAGTAGCAGCTACGGAATGGGAACTCATCGAAACTGCCTTAAGTCAGCCCCAATCTCTTGAACAAGTCAGCAGTTTCTCTTCCCAAATTGCTCGGACGATGAAAGCAAATGCTATTGTTGCAGTCATTTTGTCTCTCCTTGGGATCCTCGCGTATATCTGGTTCCGGTTTGGTTCATTACGCTATTCTCTTGCAGCGATTGTTGCATTGGTTCATGACGTAACCATTACACTTGGAGCACTCGCCCTTGCAAGTTACTTTGCCAACCAAACGTTTTTCAGCCAAACCCTCAAGATCGAAGCGTTCCAAATTGATCTCGGCGTGATTGCAGCGTTGTTAACAGTGATCGGATATTCGCTGAATGATACGATCGTTATTCTCGATCGTGTCCGTGAAAATCGCGGTAAACGACCACTCCCAACAATGGAGATCGTAAACAATTCAATCAACCAAACAATTAGCCGAACTGTTTTAACATCTGTGACCACCCTGATTGCTGTTGCCATCATTTACATGGCAGGCGGTAGTGGAATCCGCCCCTTCGCCTTCTGCTTATTGGTTGGGATCCTCGTCGGAACGTACAGCTCAGTTGCTGTTGCTGCTCCCTTAGTCTTCAAAGGGCATTCACCCCGAAAATCGCCAGCAGTTCCTGCAGAATAACGGATCGTTATACGCTGATTTCAAGTTAAATTCACTGAGACGCCGATTCATAGATACAAGCCAAGGAGGGCTCTATTATGTCCGGTACATCCAAAGCCATTGTGTCAATTTGTGTCTTGCTCCTCGCTGGACTCGTCGTGTATTACGGGATGACTCCAACGAGCAAACCTGTTGTTGAGATCGGTGATATTCCAACAAGAGCCACAACCGATGTCAAACTCTTCGGGCGTGATCTCGACGCAGCAGCTGCAGCACTGGGGATCTCACCAGCCATCGCCGAACTCACAGAACCAACGCCCGCGCTCCATGGACCTGTTGTAGCAGATGAACCCATAGTTGAAACTCGAGTAGAAGCTTCAAAGATAGTACCAAGCATAGAGAAACCAGAAGCGATCCCTACGAAGAACCCTGATCTACAAGAGCGAGCCTATCAAATACACACTGTTGTTTCGGGTGACACACTCGGTGAAATTGCCCATGCACACCTTGGGTCAGCTCGTCATGCTTCTGAGATTGCTGCATTGAACAAGATTACTGATCCAAGAATGCTTCAACTTGGGCAGAAAATTAAGATACCCAATAGTGTGAGTCCTGTGTCTCAAGCAACCAGCGAAAAAGAGGAGACACGCTCCCAAGCAGTTCAAACCCATATCATTCAAGAGGGTGAAACATTGAGCGATATAGCGGAAGAATTCCTTGGATCTCCAAACAGATGGTCAGAGATCTGGGATGCGAACAGATCTAGAATTTCAAATCCAGATCGTCTTAAAGTCGGTGTATTGATAGAGATTCCTTAACGCAGTAGAGACAAGAACAGTACACCTGTATGGGTGATCTTTATATATTGTCACGAAGGCACGGAGTTTTTGTGCAAATTTCTCTTTGCGACTGCTTGGCGAGATAGAACACACAAGATGTAAAACACGTTAGGAAACGTACAAGTGTGTCTGCCTCGAAGATCGGCGAAGGTACCTTGTATTGAGTACGATGTGCAGATGCAAATCAAACACTGGCATATTGAAGGAAGCAAAGGGGAGTTGATTCACGGTTCGACGCACGAGGTGGATGGACAACCAACGTGCAACCTACTCATCGCACATGGCTTTAAAGGATACAAAGAGTATGGCTGCTTTCCTTGGATTGCACATCAAGCTGCATTGCAGGGCGTGAGAGCGCATCGATTTAACTTTTCTCACTCAGGGATGCTTGATGGTTCTGGTTCATTCGAGCGACCAGATTTGTTTGAACTTGCGACTTGGAACACGCAGGTAGAAGATTTGCAAGCAGTCGTTCCCTTTTGCAGTGATCCAGAAATTCCAACGATTCTTCTTGGGCATTCTCGTGGTGGAGTGGCAATTTTACTTGCAGCAAGCCGTGGTTCAGTTCACGTTGATCACTTGATTCCACTTGCAGCGCCCGCAACGTGTAATCCACTCTCTGAAGAAATGCAGCAAACGATGCTACGTCAAGGGTACATTGAGAGTCCTTCCTCACGGACAGATCAAATGTTACGGATCGGTCGTTGTTTTCTTGATGAACAAACCGCAGATCCTGCAGGGCATGATCTACTTTCTCTCGTTGGGACAATCGATGTGCCCATTACCGTGATTCATGGTGATCAAGATGAAACAGTGCCTGTTTCATCAGGGGAAACGCTTGCAAAAGTTGCAAGGGATGCTACGTTCAATCCGATTTACGGGGGTACGCACGTCTTTAACACCCCAAATCCATTTCCAATTGAAGGGGAAGCCTCGCCCCAATTACAACGGGTCTGGGCTGTCCTCTCAAGCATCTTTCCTGAACAGTAACGAATAGAGGGTAGGTATTACTCTGAAGTAACGATCTCGGGTGTCTGTATTGTTGTTTCGACGATTGGTGTTTCCTCACGGTTGTGCGCAGATGCCGCAATCGTTCCGTTATCACCAACCTCATCAACAGTCACTGAAACTCGTTTTGAGACACCCCGTTCTTGCATCGTGACGCCGTAGAGTTTGTTGCATTCCATCATTGTTCGTTTGTGATGTGTAATCACGATAAAGTGGCTCTTTTCCAAGAAACTATGAAGGGAATGGCTGAAACGATGGGTGTTCGCTTCATCAAGAGCCGCGTCAACTTCATCAAGAATGCAGAAGGGGGAAGGCTTCGCTTTGAAGATACTTAAAAGCAAGGCAACAGCAGTCATCGCTTGTTCTCCACCAGAGAGTTGGCTGATCACTCGTGGCTGTTTGCCAGGGGGTTTCGCCTTAATCTCAATCCCTGCTTCTAGAAGATCGACTGTGCCATCCTCATCTGGCAAGAGCATAATGTCAGCGCTACCACCACCAAAGAGCTGTCTGAATGTGCCACTTGGACCGGCGAAATGCTCCCGAATGTCGTTGAAAACTTCCTCAAATCTTGTTTTACTCAACTCTTCAAGTTCTGCAATGAGGGCGATGAGCGTTTCTTTCGCTTCATCGATATCAACGACTTGATTGGCAAGATCAACATTTTTGTCTGCAAGGGCGACTTCCTCTTCGATGGAGTCAAGATTGACATTTCCAAGTTTCTTGATTTGCAAACGAAGTTCTTCTGCTTCTGTGTCCAATGCTGCGCGGTCTTGTGCGGGGCGGTTCTCGTGTGCATTCGAAGAAGCCCATGTGCTGTACGCAGGACGCACATCGATTTCTAACTCTTCAAGGGTACGTTCTTCAAGATTCTCGCTACGAATTTCTGCTTCTCTTCTACTGAGTTCAATCGCGTTGAGATTTCGTTCAAGTTGCGCTGCTTTCTCCCTTGCTTGTTGGAGGTGGGAAGAGGCCTCTTCAAGTTCTTGAGCGATTGAGTCAGATTTTGCATTAAATGAGTGCAATGCTTCCTTGCATGCTTCGACTTTCTTTGTACGAGTTGCGATCTCATCGATTGCATCTTGAGCAGAGCCTTCGAACTGCTCAACCTGCCCTAGTTTTCTTGTGATTTGACCTTGGAATAATTCTCGTTGACGTTTTGCTTCGTCGATTGCAGAATCTATGTGTCTCAGTTCGCGCCGGTTCGCTTCATGTTTTTCGCCAATCTGACCTAACTCGACACGTGCAGCAGTGAGTTTTTCTGTGCTTTGCTGGGATTGTTCTTGGGCTGTATCTAACTGTTTACGAATGGAGTTCCGTTGGGTAGAGAGTGCCGATACAGTTTGTGAACATTGTGATGTTTGTTCGCTTGCAATTCGCAGATCTATTTGCGCTTGCTTTTGACTTGTTTTTGTTTCTTCTAGTTCGTCTTGAAGAACGGCATCTTGTCTTGTTGTTCTGTGCAAATCATCGTTTAAGCGTTGTTGTTGATATTCTGCTTCTACGACAGCATTTCTTGCATCACGTACGAGGTGTGCTGAATCTCGTTGCTGCTGTTTTGCTTGTTCGCTTTCATGCAAAAGATCGCTGAGCTGGTTTTGCCGCTGTTCGATTTGTTGATCTAGAGCAGAGACTTCGACACCTAATGCGCCAAGTTCGATTCTTCGGGTAAGCCAGCCTGTTTGGGTAGATGAAGAAGATTGCCCTATGTAGACTCGCCCATCTGCCTCTAAGACTTCGCAGTTTTTTGTGACAAATCTCCAACCGGGCATTGCTGCTTTCAACTCCCATGCTGAAGCAAGACTTGGAACGACTGCTGTTGTTCCAAGTAGGTTATGGATTGCATTCTTTGCGTAGTCTTTTACCTTGATAATTGAGAGAATTGGTGTGAGTGTGGGATGTTCAAATATCGAAGGGATTTCTTTCGGACTTTGGTCAGACGCGATAAGCCCCACTCTCCCTACGACAGACTGCAATGCTGATTGAATTGTTGCGATCGCTTCAGGGCGGTCAACAAGGAGCAACTGAATATGCGCACCTAGAGCAGCTTCAACAAGTCGAGCGTCTGCATGACTTGTATCAATTGCATCGCCAATCAATCCGAGAAGTTCAGGGAACTCTTCCTGCCTGTCAAGCACTTG
This sequence comes from Phycisphaerales bacterium, assembly GCA_030748455.1. The sequence continues at coordinate 7,309 of JASMLY010000028.1, forward strand.
TTTCACAGCATCAGTCAAGCCTTCACGTGCTTCCTGCATTTCTTCAAGCAGATGCAACCTCGAGCCAGATGCGGCACGCTGTTGCCGCATTGTTTCGAGATCAGAGGTGAGTTCCTCTGCGAGTTCACCGAGGGATGCTGCAGCCTTGTCATGAGATTTCAAAACTTCTTCATGTTGGTCGACTGTTTCGAGTGCCGTTTGTAATTCTTCAGATACGGATCGCTTTTTGTGTTCGATCTCAGAAATTTCGTTTTGAAGTTGATCTTGATTTGACACAAGCCGGTCTTGTTGTTGCGTCAAGTTTGACAGGCGCTCTTTTGCTGATTCTAAACGAGATCGATACTGAGATTCTTCCGAGGTAGCAGATTCAATCTCTTCTTGAATTGTTGCTAATGCATCTTGAAGTTCTACCGCTTCCTGCTGGAATTGTGCATGCCGACTCGTGATCGATTCTACGGATCGGTCTGCTTCAGCGAGCCGCTCAGCTGAGGCGGCAATTTCTTCTTTTGTATCTTCGCGTTGTCCAGAAATCGACTCTAACCGAGCGGTCAGTTCAGCGAGTTGTTTGCGTTCCCCACTGACTTGCTCACGAGCTTCTGCCATAGAGCGATGCAACATGTCACGTCGCTGCAGAGCATGTCGAAGCGCTGCTTCATCCTCGGTTTGTGCATGAAGCCTTGCCTGATGTTCTTTCTGCAATTCTTCTCTTGCAACTTCCTTAGATCTTTTGGCATCCTCAAGGTCTATCAATGTTGACGTAAGGGCGGAACGCTCTTTTTCAATTGTTGCAAGTTGGCTTGTCAGTCCCATGACTTGTGTGTGGAGTTCATGGAACTGATCAAGGTTGATTGTCGTTTTTAACGCACGCCATCGAGCATCGAGATCGGTGAATTTCCTCGCTTTTTCAGCTTGTCCACGGACGATACGCAATCGTCGTTCTGTGTTTGCGAGTTGTTCTCGAATACGAACAAGATTGATTTCCGTTCGTTCGAGTTTCCGTTCTCCTTCTTTTCTGCGAGTTTTAAATCGTGAAATTCCTGCAGCTTCTTCAAGAATAGAACGTCTCTCGACAGGATTTGCATGGAGCATCGCTGCAACTCGTCCTTGCTCGATTATTGAGTATGCATTTGTACCGATCCCTGTGTCGAGGAATAACTCGCGGATATCTTTGAGACGAACCTTGTTGCCATTGATGAGATACTCACTGCGTCCATCTCGAAAGAGCCTTCGAGTTACAGCAACTTCATCTGTATCGATTGATAGAAACCGACGGTCAGCTGGATCTTTTGCACTCGCGTTGGTGACGGGGTTTTCGAATGTAAGTGTGACGGCAGCTGCTCCGAGAGGTTTACGTACAGCAGAACCAGCAAAGATGACATCGAGCATCGCTTCACCGCGCAAACTTTTTGCAGAGCGTTCACCAAGAACCCAGCGTAATGCATCGACAACATTTGATTTGCCACAACCATTTGGGCCAACGATGCCCACGATTGGTGCATCAAACAAAAACTCCGTCGTATCGGCGAAGGATTTGAATCCAGCGATGGTAATTTTTGATAACCGCATCTTAAAAGACCTCCTGTCTCATCGACGACTCCGTCCTGAAGTCGCCCCCGTGGATTCCCCCAATTGCAGTACAGCGGGTTCTTGTAGGGTGTACGCTCCCTCATCGTGTTGTAGTACCTTCGCTCTAGCACTCCAACTCACCTCTGTGGTGCAGTGCCCATGATAGCGTAAAAATGGGGGATACCAAGGGTAAAACCGCATTATTAGGGTAATTTCGCGTCTTCCTCGGCAGATTCAGGCATTTCGAACTCGAGAAACCGACCTGTTTCGCTTTTCAAATCTGTTTCGTCGAAATTCTTCCGAGGCTCAATCTCTGTGCCTGCTGTAAGTTGATTGATTGCAGCGAGTAATCGATCTTGTTGTGCTTTGAAATCAACGCGTTCGTCCGTGTTTCCAACAAGATATTCTTCTTTCCATAGTGTGTGTAAAAGACCGACTGTTCGCGAGTACGAGAGGTTTAGTCCACTGGCTGGGGCTTCTGGAATCGGTTTATGTGCTAAGAAACATATAAATGAGGGGATCGATGTTGATGCCTCTTCAACAACAGTACCTCTGCGATCTTGAGAACGGTATCGAACATTGAGTTGACCGTGTTCTTCTGCATTCTTGATGAGCAAGCGATGGGACCACGTGTCAAACATAATCGGTTCCTGTATTTTCAATTCACCTAGGAGGATGATTCTCGGTAGTCCAGCTTGCGTGCAGTAGATTAACGGGAAGTTAGATTCCGCCATGAACAGTTCAAACTTTTTGTCAACAACACCACCTTTGATTGTGCTGTCTCCTCTGTCAATGAGCGTCTCGGCAGTTCGGAGCCGGATCTCCAATGTTTCATCATTGAGTAAGGGACGGAGTGCCAGCTCAATTCTAGGATCAGTTGGCATGTCTTGTAACAAATCGATTGCTTCCAGCCTTCCAGAGAATCCAATGCCATCAACTGCAGCATCAATGAGATGTTCAGTTACGACAGGGTCTCCGAGGTTTCCACCAGTGCGAAGCGCTGCAAGGCGAGGTAAATCTTCATGGTAATCGTACAGTTCTCGGATGACAGGGAGTGACCGCTCCCCAATTGCTTGCCACCTCCAAGCCGCAGCGTCCGCATTCCGTGGGCTAGGATCAGACAGAAGGAGTCGTTTGACTGTGAGCGCATGTTGTTCTGGGTTTTTTGAGCGGATGTTGATGTGCAACATCATGTTCATAAAATTATCGACGTGGTCGCTCCAAGAGGGAGGTACAGTGATATCAATGATTTCATCATTGACTGCTCTGGCAGTGAGGACACCTTGGCCAGGTTCTTCTGGAAACCGCCGGTTGATTGCAGTTTGGATTGCTCTTGCACGATTGTGACTTGGGGAAAAGAGTACAAGTTGCATGGAAATTGTTTTTGTAACTTCTCCACCTTCGAGGATTCTTCCTGAAGTACGGTGTACAGAGTCACTTCCGACCGCTTCAGGATCAGCAAATGGATTGATGAAGATCGGTCCTTGTGCAACAGCGATACTGTTCGTTTGTGTACGACCTGTTCGCAGATCTCCTACACGAAGAATTGTTGGGAGTAAGGTGCCTCCTTCAAGACTTGAAGTCCCGCTGCTTGGCTCAACAAACACTTGAACATCGAATAAAGTTCCCTTGAGTGCTGGGTGATCTTTTCGAACACCTGAGGGTGCGAGTTTTCTCCCAGTTGCTACTTGTGGAATGATCCCTTCAACGATCACAACTGCAGTGTCTGTTGAATCAAGTAATGCTTCTGGTGTTAGCGCTCCCCAGCCACGGGTTGTTTCTCCAACACCACGTTTCGCAAGATCGGCAATCATGTGTGCTCGCACTTGCGGGGGAACATCTTGCGAACCTGTGCCATTGAGGTTGACGACAAGTCCATACCCCGCAGCAATGATTGGTTGGTACTCATCTCGATATTCTTTTGTGTACCCTAGAAGCGCAACGTGCTGTTTGATCGTACCTCTGAGCATGTTTGGTACTTCACCATCAAATGTCGGACGAGCTCGTTTGGGAAGTTTCTGTTCATCGGCTCGTTCAATAGTGGAACAAGCAGGGAGTAGAAGGGTGAAACAAAGGAGTGCAAGAATTCTCATTTTGGGATTGTAGACCATTGAGATCCAAAGTCGAGTGTACTGAAGGCTCAGAATGGCGAGTTAGTCCCGAATTGTTGCGACTGCAAGGCCGTCTCCGATTGGGATAAGTGCGTACTGTATTCTGTGATCAGATACTAGAAATGCAGCAAGTTCTCTCATTGCGACTGTATTTGGGTCTGAGAAGGTGTTGTCAGCAACTTGTCCACCATAAAACATGTTGTCGATCGCGATGATCCCTCCAGGTCGAAGGAGTTGAAGTCCGAGTTCGTAATAGTGTGCACTATTCGTTTTGTCGGCATCGATATACATAAAATCGTACGCCTTCGCACCGCCCGTTTGGAGCAACGATCGCAATGTGTCTATCGCTTGAGCAACACGAAAGTCGATTTTATGTTCCACGCCTGCCTCAATCCAAGCGGGGAGGGCGTATTGGGCATATTGATCTGTGAGATCGCACGCGATGAGTTTCCCATCATCAGGAAGCACCTCTGCAACAGCGAGCGCACTTGCACCTGTGAAGACACCAACGTCAATCGCTTGTTTTGCGCCAATTGTGGAAGCTAGAAATGCAAGAAATTGCAACTGCTCAGGAGAAGTGAGCATGGATCCATCAACAAGTTCGAGTGATGTGTTGCACAATTGTTTCAATGCCTCGGACGGTCTGCAGCCATGTGTGTGAAGCCATTGCTGCAACTCTGTTGGAAGTTGGGTTGTTTCGCTTGCCATGCGGTGGATAGTACAGGCAGTTGAAGATTTAGGTAGAATGCGATGTTTGCCTCTTGCAGGGACCACCACATGCTTCATACCGCTGATCCAAATTTAAGAAATGTCGCCATTGTTGCGCATGTTGACCATGGCAAGACGACACTCGTCGATTCCATGCTCGCATTCTGCGGTGCAATGGAGTTAAACCGTGATGAAGCGGATTGTATTCTCGACTCTGACCCACTAGAAAAGGAACGTGGGATCACAATTACATCTAAAAACTGTGCAGTAACCTATCGACCACATGGAGGAGATTTTGCTGACAAAACATGTCGCATTAATATCATCGATACACCTGGTCACGCAGATTTTGGTGGCGAAGTTGAACGTGTATTGAAAATGGCTGATGGTGTGCTTTTGCTTGTTGATGCGTTTGAAGGACCCATGCCACAAACAAGATTTGTCCTTGGAAAGGCGTTAGAACTTGATCATCCGATTATCGTAGTGATTAACAAATGTGATCGGCCAAATGCAAGATCTGAAGAAGTTGTCAATGAAGTGTTTGATTTACTTGTCGCATTAGGAGCAAGTGATGAGCGTCTTGATTTTCAGGTGATCTATGCATCGGGGCGAGACGAGTGGACGAACCTTGAAGAAGGCGTACACAAAGGAACGATGCAACCACTTCTTGATGCAGTGATGTTGCACATTCCTCCACCAGTGGGCTATGCGGATGTTCCACTACAACTGCTTATCGCAAGTGCGGAGTATTCTCCCTATGCAGGAAGAATAGCAATCGGTCGAGTGATGGCGGGGGCGCTTTCAGCTGGGCAAGTTGTCACTTTATGTCACGAACATGAGCATCGCCAAGCACGCGCACAAAAAGTCTATCGTTTTAAAGATCTAGGAAAAGTGCCAGCAGAACTTGTTTCGGTTGGCGATCTATGTGCTGTAGAGGGGATCGGTGATTTTGAAATTGGCGACACGATTGCGTGTCCCGAACATCCAAGCCCGATTGCTCGAATTGCAGTCGATGAACCAACCTTGCATATGTTGTTTCGAATCAATGATTCGCCAAACGCAGGCACGTCTGGTCAATTCGTTACTTCGCGTCAAATTTCTGACAGGTTGCAACGAGAACTACGAAGTAATCTCGCGTTACGTGTAGAAGCAGGTGAAAGTGCTGAAGAGTTTCGTGTTTCTGGGAGAGGGTTACTTCATCTTGGTATTTTGTTAGAAAATATGCGTCGCGAAGGGTACGAGTTAACTGTTGGCCGTCCTCAAGTCATCGAGAAAACGATTGATACGCTCAAGTGTGAACCAATTGAGTTGTTGACGATCGATGTTGCCGAGCACTATGTCGGAGCTGCAATGGAATTGCTTGGAGTACGGGGAGGCGAAGTTCAAACACTAGAACAACGTGCAGACCGAATGCATATCGAGTGCGAAATACCTGCACGTGGGTTGATTGGTCTTCGTAGTCACATGCTCACTGCAACTGCTGGCGAAGCTGTGATGTACCATTGTTTTCAAAAATACGCACCAATTCGAACAACGAATTACAGACGACAAAATGGCGTGATGATTGCAACCGCTGCAGGGAGTGCGACAACGTATTCGATGTTAAATCTTTCACAGCGTGGTGTTCTATTCGTTGAGCCACAAGATGTGATTTATGAAGGGCAGATTGTTGGTGAAAACGCCCGAGACAATGACCTTGAAGTCAACATCGTGAAAGGGAAAGCTTTCTCAAATGTTAGAGAATCAAACAAAGAGGCAACTGTCGTATTAAAAACTTCTCGAGAACTCACCCTAGAATCTGCACTTGAATACATTCAAGATGACGAACTTGTAGAGATTACACCTGATGCGATTCGGTTACGTAAACGAGAACGTAGCGAAACAAAGCGAAAACAACTTGCTCGTAAGAAACAATCTGTCTAAGGGCACGCACCCCAGTCAGCGATAAGTTGTAAGAGGTCATCGGCGCCAACAATTCCATCATTATTGATATCTGCGATGATGTTGTTCGTATCCCAATAGCTTACTAAAGTTAACACGTCATCGACACCAACATACTGATCGCCGTTGAGATCACTGTCACAGCAAAATTCATGTTCGCTGTTTTCACCTAAATCATGGTACTTTCCCCAAATTGAGTCTGGATTATTAGCGCAAAAAGTGTTCGAGAAGAGGGAAGGCTCTGCACCGATTTCAAATGCATCATCACTTCGGATCCCACCGCCAAAGCCTTCATTGATTGCTTCGTTGTTTTGAATGGAACAATACTCAATGAGCGTATTCGCTCCCTTGTATCGGTACCTCATCCCGCCACCTGTTGAAGCAATGTTGTTCTCGATTAGGCAATGAGAAACTCGATCAATTGCACCTGAGACACACATAATGCCACCACCGCCTCGGCTTTCAACATCAAACGTCGAGTTGTTTGCGATTGTGGAGTTTTCTATGATGGACAAGAGTTGCTGGGTAAGTGAGCCTACACAGTAGATTCCTGCACCCGTACTCGCACGATTTTGTGTCACCGTAGAATCTGAAAGATGAATAACTGACTCTTGCGAACAATAGATCCCACCACCTGTGCTTTCTATGCTGTAATTACCATCGTAGGGTTCTGCAGTGTTGCGATCTATACTGCAATCACTGAGTGTGAGAGTGCTCTGCGCAATGCATGCAATGGCACCACCATTGCCAGCGAACCAACCGATATCAGGATCTTCATAGGCAGGTGCCATATTGTTTGAAAACACGCAATGGCTGAATGTTGCTACTGTTTGGCCTTCACAAAGGAGTCCGCCTCCATAGGTAGCGCTATACAGTTCAGGTTGTGCTGTGCAGTGTGTAATAGTAAACCCTTCGATTGTGAGTTCTCCCATATCGCAAAGAATGCCACGCCGCACACCTTGGCCGTGAATGAACGTTGTTTCAGATCCTTCAGTTGACTGAATCGTCAGAGATTTGCCATGTGTTTCAAAGACTTGTTCTGTTGTAGAAGTGTATACACCAGGGGAAACAAGAATAAGATCTCCATCTTCTGCGGCATCGACCGCCCCTTGAATCGTTTCAAAATCACCACCGCCTCCCTTAATGACTGACCAAGTTGCACCAAAAAGTGGGTGTGCAATCAGCAATGAGATGAGAAAACCATTAAGCATGTATGACCGCATGGAATATTCCTTTCCTGTTTGTGTATTTGAATATACGCATTCAAGAGTCCATAGTTAGCAACTTTTTCGATTTTTTTTATACGCACCATACCTCACTTCAACAATCGCCTAACAGTTTGTATATCAAACTGTTAGGCGATGCGTGCGTTGAAAAAAGTTCCGTTGGTTTTATTCGCAGGGTCCCCACATATCCACGAGTATGAGAAGATCTGCAACATCCACGACACCATCGTCATTGATATCTGCAGAACCACTTGTACCCCATTGGTCGATTGTAAGCAAAACATCAGCCACTCCAACGGTGTTATCTCCGTTGATATCACCCACACATACGGGTTCGTTGCAGTAGTGATTTCCGATATGGACAGAATCGACACCAGCTTCAACAATAGATGGGTCATTGAGATCCCCGACAGTAAACCGAAGCTTCATTGAATTGTTTGGTGTGATATTCGGTACTTCCGAAAGAACCCAATCACGTGTGAACCACCCACCGCTGACTTCAGATCCATCAGGACCGATGGTTTCAAGATCATTCCACGTGGTGCCATTGTCATCAGAAATTTCAATGATGAACACATCGTTGAGTGGATCTGCCCCATTGCAGGTTGAACCATTGTTGTACCAAAAATCATATGAGAGTACAGCGGAGGCAGATGAGCCATCAAGCGTAGGTGAAGTTAAGATCGTTGTACCGTCATCAATATCTTCGTCCGTGGAATTGCCTGTGACAAAACACATGCCAGAACCATCGGAGTCATTGCCTGGGTCGCAGCGGAATCCACCCTGCGTAGGCGTGACTCTTATCCAGTTGCCAGTCCCAGCGCCTGCGTAGACGGTCCATCCAGTATCGGTATTAAAATCTTCATCAAAACTTGATTCGTATCCAGACCATGCAACACCATTCCATGAAGAATCCGGCGCACTGTGTGGGCTTGTTGAAAGTTCTCCCTCAGTAGTTTCTATGCTAAAGTAATAATTGACGCTCGCCCCACAGTCAAGTTCTGGGAATGTGGCTAGGTAACTGTCTCCACCTTTATGTAGAAGAGGAAGATCGACCGTGCTTCCATCAGAAAGAATATGCAGCATTGCGCTACTCGGATTTGGAGTAGCAGAGGAACCTGAAATCAGAATGGGAATCTCGGCTCCACCTGTGGGTTCAAGCCAAGTTGGTCTTCCACTTGGAAAATTCCAGGATAATGAAACAGTTTCCAATGCCATATTCACTGCTTCAACACAATCAATGAGCCCATGGCCATAATCATTATCTTCGCCTGATGCACCGAGATCCATTGCAGTTGCATACAAAATTTCTTTGATTGCTTCTACTTCAAGATCCGGATTCGCCTGCACCATCAACGCAACAGCGCCGTTGATATGTGGTGATGCCATCGACGTTCCACTGTACGTAGAATATCCACCGGGAACACTCGAGTATGTGTCAACACCCGGTGCAGCGATGTCTGGTTTTATTGCAACACTTCCAGATGGCGTGCAATACGTTGGACCCCTTGAGGAGAAACTCGCAATTGGATAACTGCCTGAGTGTGGGTCGATCGCTGCAACTGCGCATGTTCGATAGTCGTCAGTGGCACGATCGCCTGGTCTTCGAAGACCAGAACTTCCTTCGTTTCCTGCAGAGAATAACACGACACAACCGGCAGCTTCAAGTGCATCGAGAAAGGACCAAAACGTTTCGTCACAATTTGGATATCCATGGCCCGTTGTTAAGCCCCAAGAGTTTGAACAAACGCGTGGAACATCCCAAGCAGTCGCTGGGTTTCCATCTGGGTCAATAAACCATTGAAACGTTTCGATTGCATCTGCAACTGTTTCAGCAATAGAACTTCTGTCGATACCAGCAGAGGTGATCCAATGCGAATCTGGTGCGACGCCTATGCCAAGCCCTGGAGATCCACCACAAACAGTACCCATTGTGTGTGTGCCATGACTACCAGAGTCGAAGGGGAAATTGTGGTTGTATGTGTAGGGGTCAAGAAATGCCCATTCGGGGTGTCCGGCATATTCCGGACGTAAGCCCGCCCAACGGTTTGCGAGTGCTTCGTGGCTTCCGTCTACGCCAGTGTCAAGCGTTGCAACGAGTACACCCTCACCAGTGAATCCCATGTCCCACACTTCCGTTGCGCGGACAGCGGTAATTCCATTTTCAACAACTCCGCGGTTGTTGGAAGTCGTTTCTATGGGTCCCATTTCTACAGGTGTGACGAGTTCTATTTCGTAGTTAAGAAATATATGATTCACGTCATCTCGTTTGGCAAGAAGGGTAATCGTTTCGGGGCGCGCATCGATTCGAATTGCATTTGTAATCCAATAGGGTTGGACGTTCTCTACAAATTCAAGATGTTCTAGCGCTTGCAGAATTGAGCCTTGCGAATCAGTTGCGACGTTTTGTAATGTTTCAACAACAAGTTCATGGCGAGCAGGGCGTTTGAATTGTTCGCGACTGATCGAATCTGAAAGTGATTTGATGTCAACTTGATCATTCATAAAGACGAGCGCAGAGACGGTGCCTTCTGGGCCAACTTTAAGCATTTTCTCTTGAAGATTCTCATCGATTTGAATTTCAGCAGCTGCTACCGAGGATAAAAATAGTCCAAGTGTTGTGGTTAGAATGTTGCGAATGAGTGTCATCTTGTCTCCTTGTACTCTCAGGGGTTACTTTTTAGAGTGTATGTACTTTTCATACTATCACCCTATCTCCACCTACACCAGAAAAAACAGAAAATATCTTCGCTCTATTGGGATAAAACCACTTTTGCGGTCGATGTATCTACTATGTTGTTTCCACAATTACTCATTTTGGCTTCGATTACGTTCACCTCTAACCAGTTTGAGTTGCTAGAAAATCCTCATTTTCAAGATTTGCAAAGTGATCAGGTACAGTGGAATGCAACGAATACGCACTACACATTTATTCGTTCTAAAGCGGAAATAGATGTCGAAGCACTGCAAAAAGCATTTGAAGAAGGGGATGCTCAGTCGCAAACAAGTATTGTTGACATTGTGAAGAGAAGAAGCATAAAACCGTGGCGTACAATCATCGAACGTGCAGTTGAAGACCTTAAGGATGATCGTGGCACGACTGAGTATTACTTTCGTCGAGCGAATGCAAAAACCGCAACTATCTATTTATGGAAGTGGTGGAGCGAAACAGAACCTTTTGTTCGGGCAGCACTTTCAAGTAAAGATCCACAGCAACGTTTGCGAGCAGCTTTAATCGTTGCGTTTGCGCGAAGTGAAAAAGATATGCCAGAGGCATTGCCAATTCTTTTGCCACATCTTTACGATAATGAAATTATGGAAGATGCAAGGCTTGTCGTTCCTGCAATCTTTCGATTTGGACCAAAAGCCATTCCTTTGTTACTCGCCGAATTGAAACACGCAGACCAACAAGCACACGCGATTCTTCTACATATGATTGAGCGCTTAGAAAATCCTGATAGGCACTACAACGAGTGCCGCAATCGCATGCCAACTATTACAATTGTTGTGCACGATCCTCTTACCTCTTCGCTTGAACAAGTGCTTGAGGGTTACTCTGGTTTGCACTACTGAGTTTATGAGTACACGTCTTCTAGATTTTGGTGTGGAGTCCGATACGAATATCGGTTTTTTAAAATTGATTCAATTTTTCAAAACCAATTTTTGTTGCGTGCACCAAAGCATCGATTTCAGTTTCGCACATTGGCGTTGAGAGTGCAGCAGAGCATGTATTAATCATGACAAAACCCGAATCAAACAAATGGTTAAGTAAAAATTTGGTCTGTTGGTTTTCTTTTTCAGTTGTGAACGCTTCGCGGAAATTCATCGGAGGTTCTTCCTTGAAATGAATGCGAAACATTGAACCACTTCCTGTGACGCATGCTTTGATACGTGTTTCTTTAATTGCATCTTCGATTCCTGATACAGCGCGGTTTGCAAGTGCGTTTAATCGCTCAATGGCAGGTCTGTCAAATTTGTTCATTGCTGTAAGCCCAGCAGTTAATGTAACTGGGTTTGCTGAAAACGTGCCTGAATGTGGAAAAAGAAGTGGGGTATTTTGTGGGTTGAGGACATCCATGACTTCATCTCGCCCCGCAAGTGCGCCGACTGGGAACCCTCCTCCAATTGCTTTCCCCATGGCGGTGAGGTCTGGTGTTACAGTGTAATTTTCTTGCAATCCTCCGTACGCGCTTCGGAATGTGATCACCTCATCAAACACAAGCAAGACTCCGTGCTGTTGTGTCCATTCTCGAATTGCTTCAACAAAAGAAGGTTCCGCTGGTCGAAGGCCAACGCGGTGTGGCATCAAGTCAAGAAGGACGCAAGCTAGATCACCTTCGTGTTCTTGTAATAGAGCAATTGCACGCTCTATATCATTAAAGGGAATAATAATGACATCATCTAACGCAGATTTTGGTGTGCCACGGGCTACAGGAACGCTATTTGGATGATCAACATCGCCCCAAGTACTTGGGGTTGGTGTTTGGCTCACTTCTGCGTAATCATATTGACCATGATACGCACCCTCTACCTTGGCAATCTTGGGTTTGCCTGTAAACGCACGGGATGCTTTGAGCGTAGCCATGATCGCTTCAGTTCCTGAATTTACGAAGCGAATCTTTTCAAATGCAGGGTTTCTAGAACAGAGATGCTCCGCGTAGGCAACTTCAATTTCAGTTGCCATCGTGAACGCTGTGCCACGTTGCAGTTGCGCTGTTACTGCTTGGATCATGTCTCGATCAGCATGACCGTGTACGAGTGAAGCCATGTTATTGGAACAGTCAATGCGAGAAACACCATCTAGATCGACGATTCGACAACCAGTTCCATACGCTGCGTAGGGCTGTGGAGTACGCAGCACTGTGTTGCGACTTACGCCACCAGGGAGCACTCGTAGGGCTCGCTTGTAGATGTCATCACTTTGCGTCATCGTGTTGCATCCTTCAGAGGCAGAAGTGGTGCAGCTGTTCGTTCCTTGACATACTCAAAGGAAACTCCTGGGCTGCATTCAACGAGTTGGAAACCGTCTTTCGTGATTTCGATGATGGCGAGATCGGTATAAATGCGGTGTACTACTCCAACGCCTGTTAGTGGGTACGTGCATGCCTCTACGAGTTTTGGTTCACCATGTTTCGTGCAATGTTGTGTAATCACGTACACAGACTTTACACCAGCAACGAGATCCATTGCCCCACCAACGGCAGGGATGGCATCAGGCCCGCCAGTTGACCAATTCGCAAGATCACCTTTACAAGAAACTTGCAGCGCTCCCAAGACACTCAAGTCAAGATGCCCGCCTCGGATCATGGAAAAACTATCAGCGTGGTGAAAATACGCAGCACCAGGGAGTGCGGTGACTCTTTTTTTGCCTGCGTTGATCAGTTCAGGGTCACCAACACCATCCATTGGGGCGGGACCCATTCCGAGTAAACCATTTTCTGTGTGGTAAATAAATTCTCTCTCGTCTGGGACATACTTCGTGATGAGCTCAGGGATGCCGATTCCTAGGTTGACGTAGGCACCGTTTGGAATATCTTGAGCGAGGCGTTGTGCCATTTCGTCACGCGTTCGACCGACTTGCTGTGTTGGTTTGCTCATGGGTAGGTGGCTCCCGCTGCGACAAGTTCAGACTCAAAGAGAGGATCAGAGATTTCTATAACACGATTGACAAAAATTCCTGGTGTGACAATGTTTTCTGGATCAAGTTCGCCGGCGGGTACGACTGTTTGTGCTTGGACAATTGTGACTGCTCCAGCCATCGCCATTGGTGGGGCAAAATTACGAGCGGTTTTGTTGTAAAGAAGGTTGCCGTGTGTGTCAGCAGTTTTGGCTTTGATGAGAGAGAAATCAGCGGTTAACCCATATTCAAGCACGTACGATCTTCCTTGAAATTCGCGAACTTCTTTACCTTCACCAAGTGGTGTACCCACAGATGTGGGTGTGTAAAACGCAGGGATACCAGAGCCCCCAGCTCGAATTCGTTCTGCAAGTGTCCCTTGTGGAACGAGTTCAAGTTCAATCTCTCCGTTCTTGTAGAGTTTTGGAAAGATCGTTGAGTTGACAGTTCGTGGATAAGAACAAATCATTTTCGAAACACGTTTTTCCTTAATGAGTGCTGCTAAACCAACTTCTCCACTGCCTGTGTTGTTGTTCACGACAGTAAGGTTTGTAGCCCCTTGGTCAATCAACGCGTGGATGAGTTCAATCGGGCTTCCTGCTTCGCCGAACCCTCCGATCATTACGGTGTTCCCGTCAGAAATCCCTGAAACAGCTTCTGCTGCATTTGCAACTTGTTTGTTAAGCATCTTCTACTTCTTGCACTCGTGCGTACTCAAAGAGTCCAGCCTCGTCGAAGAGAACTCGGTCTGCATATCCATCAAACCAAATGGCGTCTGGGTTTCGTCCCACAATACATACCTTTCCACGATTGGGCGCATCAGCTGCGTTCCGCAAGAGTTTGAAAATAACCACACCGTTTTCACTGCCGGGTACTCCGGGAATTGGTTCGTTTGTAACTGCAGCGACTTCTGTTTTTCCAAGGTAATGTGTGATAGAAAGTCTCGCGTGTGCTTCAACGCCAGACAATCCTTTTTGTGAATTGTTGAGTGTTTGCCACGCTGTTTCTATAGGTGTGTTGAACGTTCTGTGCGCAATGATGTCGCGTCCGCAGAAGAAGTAGTGGTTTTCTACACCCACTCGTTTGAGTTCGCGTTGCATGATTCGGAGGGCAACAGAATCGTTGTTGACGTCTTTGATAATGGGTGATTGGTTTTCAACGCTAATCCATCCGCGAGAGACAAGCCCTTTCATTGCACGTTCCGTTGCAGGCAACCATTGGTAGGTCCCTTGTTCTGTTTTGATGTACGCACCGCTCTCATCTTTTGCAAGGAACTCGTCTGGGTGATTAAAGTGAATGAGAACCCGCAAACCAACTTCTGGATACGTTTCATGGAAATGATCAAGCATCGTGAGGAAGGCTTCGTCGAACCGGTCAGGGTAAAAAGCAAGTTCCTTTGTGCCAATTCGTATCGCTTCGATTCCAGTTTCAGCGAGAGCTGATAGCCAGGCAGCAATTTTTGAATTCGCAAGCACCATCGGGTCACCACCAGAGAGTAAAATTTCTCGGAGTTTTTCACGACCAGTCTCTGGGTGAATGCCACCATTGGACTCAACGGCAGCGTTGTGTTCTTTGATATACGCAACGATATCTGGAATATTCGCTAACCCTTTTTTTTCGACTGTGCCATCGTGGCGTTCGATCTCTTTTCGAGCAATCAACTCTTCTCGGTAACAAAATCGGCAGTGAGAAGAACAAGTGGAGATGACATACATCAAGCCCATTTCATATTTGTGAAGTAGACCTTCGACAGGGCTGTAGTCCATTTGGTAGCCAGGATCTTCTGAGCCAAAGAAGTCAGCAGTTTCGTCAGGAGAAGCTTTGACAATTTTTTGTATCGGTTTGCTGTTTTTCGCAATTTCAAAATAATATTTTGTTAACTTGACAGGCATTCTTGCTTCTACATCTCGGTCTGTGTCTTTCAGGATCCGCAATGCATCGATTTCACTTGATGTGTAAAAATCCCGCATCGCTTCAGGTGTTTTTTCAGAGAAGAATGGGTTTAAGCCATTGACGATCTCTCTTTGATATTTTGGGCTCTCGACAGTATCGAGAAAGGCTTGTTCACGAGGCGTAGGGGTGTAGACGTTCTTTTCAGACATGATGTGCAATCTTTCTCGTTAGGTGTATCGGGTATTGTTTCTTGTGTAACAAAGTGTACAATATAATACCTGTAATGTAACAGATTGTGCAATGGAGCCCACCTTTTGTCTATAAAAAATACCATCGCAATGTGCAACGATGCACTCACTCCGACCCAGCGGAGAATTGCAGAAGTCATTCTTGACGATCCTTCCCTGATCACTTTCGGTACTGTCTCTGATCTTGCTGATCAGGTGGGTACGAGTAGAGCCTCTATTGTTCGATTTGCGACGAAACTTGGTTTTGATGGATACAGTGAACTACAACAGCATGCACGAACTGAGTTCACGAAGGTTGCAACGAGCCCGAGCCAACGGCTGCGACACCAAGATGCAGCAGTGGCACCGTTGCAACGGATGGTTGAAGACGCTGTCCGTGACGTGTTTGTTGCACTTGATGCAGCACTCCTTACATCAATGGCGGAGCCGATCGTTACAGCAGAATGTGTCTGGATTCTTTCTGGTGAAACTTCGATGGCAGGGGCACACGCTTTGCATAGTGGGCTTTCGATGATCCGTCCAAATGTTCACCTCGTTGATGCACACGCTAGTGGAAGGGAGTTGTGTAGTGCAAGTAAGAACGATGTTGCTGTTGTGATTGACTTTTCTCGGTATCGCACCAATGCAGTGATAGGTGCTCGTACGCTTGCAGAGTTGCACGTACCCATCGTTGCGATTACGGATGGGGCACTCTCCCCACTTGCTTCACTAACCAACAATCGTTGCGATTTGAATATTCCTGCAGTCGGTCCATTTGATAGTTCGATTCCAGCAGTCCTTGCCTCCGAGATGCTCGTTTCACAAGTTGTTCACTTGCTTGGCAATGTAGCGAAGCAGCGAATCGACAAACTTGAATCGCTTTGGCAAAAAATGAGCACGTTTCTAGAGTATAGCCCACCAACAAAAGTGCTCAAATAGTTATGGACAAGCACCCCAGTCATCCAAAAGTAGCAGCAGATCGTTCATATCGACGAACGTATCGCCATTGATATCCCCACTGCAATCAAGGCACTCGATCGATTGCCCTGAAGCATCGTCTGTGATCTCACATCCATCTGTAGAGTATCCAGAGACCCAGTAATAGTATGTTTGGAAGGGAAGTACTTCTGAGTCAATGAATGTAGTGAAGTCTGTATACCCAACGAAAAATGCTTGTTCGGGATCAATTGTCTTACTCTTGTAGATCGCATACGTGTCTGAATCCCAATCACCAAGTACCCCCCATTCTAAGACGATAGTATTGCATTCATTTGTTGTGGCTGAGAGTTGCAAGGATGGGAGGCAAGGTAGATGGATTGACACATCATGGGAGGGATTCGATTCGTATGAGTCGCAAATCGATGTAACTGAAAAACTACCTGGGGGGCATTCAAAACACATTTGGCAACCAGTTTCGTGAATGTATGATGGCATGTGTGAGAAACCAATGCGATTCTCTCCTGCATAGATGGCA
>JASMLY010000029.1 GCA_030748455.1 Phycisphaerales bacterium
TCGTTGCTTCGCAACGCCACTGCGTATTTCAGGGATTCACTTCACTAGAATCGGGCTTCTGCTCAGTTCACCCCTGAAATCCATCAATTAAACTCGAGCGGCGCGTGATGGCTGGGCGCCATCTCGCGGCGATGAGTCCAATTGGGGGAGTTAACAGAAATCCCAGACGAAAGTCTGGGATTTCTGTTAACTCCGTTTCGTTGCTTCGCAACGCCACTGCGTATTTCAGGGATTCACTTCACTAGAATCGGGCTTCTGCTCAGTTCACCCCTGAAATCCATCAATTAAACTCGAGCGGCGCGTGATGGCTGGGCGCCATCTTGCGGCGGCGAGTCCAATTGGGGGGTGGTTCAAATGAGGGGTTGAAGGAAATCGATAAAAAACCTACAATATGGGGCTCCCATGCAAATTGGGAGTATTTGGAGCCATACTATGAAGAACGATACACATCCTGAATACCACAACGATTGCAAAGTTTTCTTTCGTGGCGAGCACGTCATGACAGTTGGAGCAACTGTTCCCGAAATGCACGTTGACATTTGGTCTGGGTCGCATCCCTTCTACACTGGCAAAGCATCCTTTGTTGACGCTGCTGGTCGCGTTGAGAAGTTCCAAAACAAGTTCAAAGGCGACTACTTCAAGAACAAGAAGAAGTAACGTAGTGACTGTCACCCAAAAGCGAAACGCAAGTTTCGCGTAAAGTGACTGTCACACCAGAGAACATGCGCAACGCACGCTAAGGGGACACCCAAGAAATTATTGCATGCAATAATTTCTACTGGATGTCCCCGCCGTACAGTTGTTCTGTACCATAATCGTGTGAGCGAACGAATACCCGAGAACGTAGCTGAAAAATTGCGAGAGATCGTGCATCAACATGATGATTTGTCTGCGCAACTCTTAGATACCGAAGTTTTAACAGACCACCGAAAAGTCACTTCATTGTCGATAAAAAAAGCAGCGATCGCCTCGCTCGTTGAACAGTTCTCAGAATACGAGACTGCATTAGCACAGGAACAAGAGTGTGAAGAGGTTCTCAAAGGTGAAGACCAAGAACTGGCTGCAATGGCAAAAGAGGAACTTTTAGAACTCAATACAACTCTCACGGAACTCACTGAACAAATTCAAAAGCAACTTGTAACTGCCGACGAACAATCCGTCGGATCAGTTATTCTTGAAGTACGTCCTGGTGTCGGTGGCGATGAAGCATCGATTTGGGCAAGTGACCTTGAAGAAATGTACCGCAGGTTCGCGCAAATCCGGGGGTGGAAGATTGAAGATATGGGCGGCTCCAAGACAGCAATTCTCTGCATTGCTGGTGAGGGCGTTTGGACGAACCTAGGATTTGAAAGTGGAACGCATCAAGTAAAACGCGTTCCAGAAACTGAAACTCAAGGTCGAGTCCATACTTCCACAGCAACAGTTGCCGTACTACCAGAGCCAGAAGAAATAGAAGTCGACCTTGACCCTAATGACGTAAAAGAATCGATAACAACTTCAACTGGGCCAGGCGGGCAAAACGTAAACAAAGTTGCAACTGCTGTTCATCTAATTCATGAACCCACTGGTATCGAAGTTCGAATGCAAGACACTAAGAGCCAAGCACAAAATCGTGAGAAAGCATGGAAATTATTACGCGCACGATTATTTGAAATACAAAAAGCAAAGATAGATGCAGAGCGTGCTGAAACCCGAAATTCTATGATTGGCTCTGGTAGCAGAGCAGAAAAAATACGAACCTATCGTTACAAAGATAATTTAATCGTCGACCACCGCATCAGTGGCAACTATAATCTCGGCGATGTCATGTCGGGAAACATGCAACCGATGATTGATCAACTTATTGAAGCCGAAACCGCACAACGACTTGCAGAACTTTAAACCATGCTACACCCAGACGAAACAGTAACTATAGATAACGTGATTCCAATCGTAGTAGGCGCACATCTACGCGCTGAACTTGGCGACAGACGCAGAGGGTATCATCTTGGTGAAGCAATCGTCGATTGGATGGAACTCCATCAAATTCCTGGTCCACCATGGCCACTTGTGTGCAGCGATATGTGGTACTTGAACCAAGCAGAGTTGCGAGCACGGCCAACAATCTCCATCGGACAACCTGAACTCAATGCCGCTACAGCAGCACTCTCACCAAAACTAGAAACGGTACTTTTTGAAGACAATGCATACCGAATTCAGTGTGATCCAGATTACATAGAATTAAAATGCTGTTTGTGGGGAATTGATGATGCACATACAAATCAATGTGTTGAGCAATGCATCAAAAACGTGCTTCCGCACTTCCTTGGCTCAATTTATGGTGTTTCTGTTGAAAAATAGCGCTAAGTAGCGTACCCTGTAACTGCGGATGAGCGTGGCGGGATACCACCTTGCTTTTTTAGATGGAATAACGCTCATGAAACAAATAGTAACTAAACGAAGAACCGGCTTCACGCTCATTGAAATTCTCGTTGTCATTGCCATCATCGCAGTGCTTGCAGGAATTTTACTTGCTGCTCTTGGTGGAGTACAAAGTGCAGCAAAGAAAACACAAACAAACAGTTTGATGCAATCATTCGCCCGCGCTTGTGACGAGTTTGCTCTTGACCATGGAAGGTATCCTGGGTTACTTCCTGATTCTGCGATCGATGGGTTAGATATTACTTCAACACAAAACGCACTTCTTGAATTAATGGGCGGTGCACGAGTTGTGAATCCTAATTCTACATCCTCAGCTATCAATGAATTCGATGCGTTCAGTGTCAACGAAACTGACGGATTTACCGCTACTGATTCAAACACCAATATCCAATGGACCCTATCTTTCGATGCAAACCGTTTCGGCGAAGGTCCCTGGATTAATGGAAGGAAATACGAGCCCTATTTCAGTCCAAAGTCAAGCGATGTCTCGTACGATCCTGCTAATTTGACCAACCCAGTCCGATTCCCAACCCTTATTGATGCTTGGGAATCTCCAATCATTTACCTTCGTGCCATAAGAAAAAATGGTCCAATTATAGATGATCCTTCGAACGGCACAAACGCAAACTATAGTTTGCCACAATATGAACTTCCTGGCATGAATGTGTTCTTCACTGATTCATTAAACTCATCTTTTAGTCTCTTGGCAAACGATTCTGAAGATCGAGTCACTTGGCTAACAATGCTTCTTGCACACCCAACATTCTGGGAGCAAGACACAACGTGGGATACAAGCGGCCCGTACACTGTTGCATGGAGCACATCGAGGGGACGATATCTACTTCTTTCTGCTGGGGCAGACACGATTTTCTTAGAAGCAGAAAACACTCCCACTAATCCAGGTAATAACGACAATCCTTACACCCTTCAAGAGATAAAAACTCCATCAAATAGTACTGTTAATCCAGCTATGATGGAATCATTCGATGATGTTGTTGTTCATGGCGGGGCTTAATTCCTGATTCAACCCACAAAAAAACCACCACAAAGTGGTGGTTTTTTCGTATAAATCAATTCAAACATTTACACAAAAAGATTTTGAGCGTCAATAAACTCAATTACCTTTGCAACACATGTTTCAAGATCATCTTCATGTGTCTTAATGTGTAACTCAGCGTTCGCTGGCTCTTCGTAAGGAGCATCGATGCCAGTGAAACCCTTGATTTCTCCAGCGCGTGCCTTCTTGTAAAGCCCTTTTGGATCGCGTTCTTCAGCAGCTTCAAGCGAGACATCAATGTAACACTCAAAGTAAGGAACATCGTTTTCAGCGTGAAGAGCACGAACTGCATCGCGATCTTCTGCATACGGGCTAATAAAACTAGCGATGGAGAGAACGCCTGCATCTGCGAATAGTTTTGAAACCTCACCAATTCGGCGAATGTTTTCTGTTCGATCTTCTGGTGAGAATCCTAGGTTCTTATTCAAACCCATTCGGATGTTATCACCATCAAGACGGTAAGCGTGGTGCCCACGGCTTAGAAGTACTTGTTCAACTGCAACTGCA
>JASMLY010000030.1 GCA_030748455.1 Phycisphaerales bacterium
TCAAATCCTCTCAGCCCGATGAATAAACCCCTTGCTTTGCAAGGGGTTTTTTCATCGGTAAATGCGATCGAAGTGATCGCAGTTTGGGTATTTCAGATCCTTCTGTGGCGAAAGAGCGAAACGCCCATCACCACAGAAGGATCTGAAATCACCACTGAGGGATTTGCGGCACGGGCAGCATAGCTACCCGTGACGTCAAATCCTCTCAGCCCGATGAATAAACCCCTTGCTTTGCAAGGGGTTTTTTCATCGCCTAGAGGTGACTGTCTTTCAAAATCAAAAAGCATCAGAAAAGTCACAAGATGAGCGTAGAGCTATTTGTTATCACGCTGGATGCGGATTTCTTCGATCGGGACGAGTTTGCCAGAATCCATGCCCGCACATGGGGTTTCCTCTTTTGCTCGTTTCCAAGCATCTGGAGTTCGCAAATTTTCTTTCCAAAAAGGCCAAGTGCGGCACTGTAAAGGTCTTGCGTTATACAACTTACAACTCGGTCTCTCCGATGTCCGATCGAGAAACACGCAATCATGTTTCCCATCAACTACCCGCTCTTTCAGCGACCACCGACTCCCGAGTTTACGCGCAAATTGCGTATAAAAGTCTTCTACGGTACCCCCACACTGTTTTGCCATAGCCCTTCCCTCAGCATCATCAAACCAAACCGCTCCTGGAGGACCTGTACAGCAATTCCCGCTCTGTTGGCATTCAAAACATAAACCTTCTTCGTACCATTCATTCATGTACGGTATCGTATACCATCAAACCACGATACTTTGAACGCTCATTCAATTAGGACAAACCCATGGAATTCACCACAAACGACGTCATCAATACTATCAACGGAATTTTCTTCCATGATTATGTGGTCTACGCCCTGCTCGCAACCGGCGTACTCTTCACGCTTTGGACTGGCTTTGGACAGTACCGAGCACTCACCCACGGCGTCGAAGTAACCCGTGGCAAGTTTGACAAAAAAGATGACCCCGGCGCGATCAGCCACTTTCAAGCATTGTCTGCTGCACTTTCAGCAACCATCGGTTTAGGAAACATTGCCGGAGTAGCCCTTGCTATTGCACTTGGTGGACCTGGGGCCGTGTTCTGGATGTGGGTCATCGGTCTTCTTGGTATGGCACTCAAAATGACCGAGGTCACACAGTCCATGCTTACCCGCGACCTGTCAGACCCAGACAATCCACATGGCGGACCTATGTATGTCGTTGACAGTTTGTTCAAAAAAGCTGGCGGTCGCTTTGGAGCAACAATCGGTGGTATTTTCTGCTTTACACTCATCCTTTCAGCAATCACTGGCGGCAACATGTTCCAAGCGTGGAATGTTGCAGCAGTAACAACACAATACTTTGAGGTTCCAGGTGTATCAGAAATGGCAAAGACGGATGGGTTCAACCCCGAAACATTCGCGGTTGGGATTTTGCTCGCCATCATCGTTGGCAGTGTGATCATTGGAGGCATTAAGCGAATCGGCACGGTCGCAGGAAAACTCGTCCCAGTCATGTGTGGGCTGTACCTCATTGCAGGCATCATTGTTCTACTCATGAATTTCTCAGTGATCCCTGAAATCATTATGGAAATCTTTAAATATGGACTTGGCTTTAACGACGCCTCTGCAGGTGGCGCGTTCATCGGTGGCACGTTTGGGTACGCAATGATGTGGGGAATCAAGCGTGCACTCTTCTCATCTGAAGCAGGGCAAGGTTCCGCCCCCGTCGCGCATGCTGCTGCAAAATGTGAAGAGCCCGTCCGAGAAGGTATCGTTGCTGGGCTTGGTCCATTTATTGACACGCTTGTCGTATGCACGATCACTGCGTTGATTATTCTCGCAACCGGTGCATGGAATCGCGGCCCAGAAGCGACTTTTGCAGATGAGGCTTCTGTTGGAATTACATTAGAAGAAGATAGTTGGACATTGACCACACCCGTCCTTCCTCATAAAACCCAAGAGGCAAAAACCACCAATGGTGTACTTGAAAGTGAAACAGGTTGGTCACGTAATGACGCTGTTTTTATGCTTGTCCATGCTGGAGAAAATGCCGATTCTGGGAACGATCTTCATAGGGTTTCTGGCACGGTCGTCCTCAATGATGCTGGCGACTTCACTGTGTCTTGGGATTCCATCGATGCGGAGGTCGACGAAAATGGCGAAACACTTCCCGTCTCTCTAGAGAGCAACGGCATTTGGGCAGAGTATCCTGGAGCGAGTTTGACAGCCCATGCGTTTGATCGTTCTATTCCTGGGCTTGGCAAGTGGCTCGTGGTTATTGCTTGCTGGCTGTTTGCAATTTCTACCATGATTTCTTGGAGTTATTATGGAGAGCAAGGTGTTATTTATATCTTTGGCAAAGAAGGTGCTGTCTCTACATTCGCCGTTACGCTCTACAGAATCGCTTATACCATTCTCGTGGCAGTTTCGACAATTGGATTCATCACAACCGATGCTCAACTTGATATGTGGACAACCCTTGGTCTTGGTGCAATGCTCGTTGCGAACATTCCAATTATGTGGATTTATGCACCAAAAGCGATGCGTGCGTATTACGAATACATCGGAAAATTAAAACGAGGCGAGTTTACGCAAAGCGAAGAATAATCTCAGCCGCTTCCTTTGCCGGATCATGCGTTGCATACAGTGCTGTTTCTTCGTGCAGTTGTAACTGCATTTCATGCAGCGCTTCTTCATCTCTAAGAAGTTCAACTGCGAGTGCACCAATCTGCTTCGCGATGTTTCCACAAGGAATAAACTCTGGAACAATTTGTTTGCTAGCAATGAGGTTCGGTAGCATCCGGTAGGGTGTTGTTAAGACAAATTTTGAGAGCAATCTTGTCAGCGCATTTGCTTTGTACATGCCGATCATTGGCGTTGTGTGTCGCATCACATGCAAGGAGACTGTGCCAGAAACAGTTAGAGCGAGATCAGCCCATTCGAGCACACTTGGCAATTCTGAGGCAACAATTTGCACATCATTCGCGTAGGGTTTGACACGATCAACATCTTCCCTTCTGCAGGCAATGACCGCTTCAACTGTTGGAAAATTTTGTGCGATCCTCTGTAAGATTGCCTGTTGCATCGGAAGGTTCTTTGTAATCTCGTTTTTCCGAGATCCGGGCAACAAAACGATGCGAGGGGTGCCATCTGGCAAAGCCAAGTTTGTTGTTTCGTCTGTACACATTGCAGGGTGACCAATAAAAGTCGCAGGCATACCCCTAGAGGTAAACCACTCGGGTTCAAATGGCAGCAAGCACATTACATGATCACTCAACCGCTTCATTTTTTTGATTCGCCATGGTGCCCAAGCCCACAATTGTGGCGCAGCTAAATGCACAACATGAATCCCCATTCCCTTTGCTGCCTTGCAAACAGACCAGTTTGCCGCTGGTGAATCCACAGCAACAACTACATTTGGTTGATGCTCTTCCATCCAGACCCGTGCGACATCTACGAGTTGTGCAATACGCATGATTTCTGAAATCGCCCCCAAGCCCATTTTTGCCTCATGAGTTGTGCTCGCAAGGAGCTCCACACCCGCATCCTCCATTTCGGTACCACCAAGGCCAAAGAGTTCTATCGTTGGATCAGTTGCTAGAAGTCCTGCAGTTGCAGCCGAGGCGAGGGAATCACCACTTGGCTCAAACGCTGTGAAGAGTATTTTTTTCGGTGTATCAGAATTCATTGAAAGAGGCTCTTCTAAGTCTCAGGTAGGTACAATACCTCAATGCTTAAACGAACATGCACATGCGGCGACTCCCGAGCTGATCAGGCGGGGACTACGATCACCCTCAGCGGTTGGGTAAACACCTACCGTGACCAAGGCAAAAGCTTGGTATTCATTGACCTACGCGATCGGTATGGAATGACACAAGTCGTGTTCGATGGAGAAGATTCACCCGAGAGCGTGATGAAACTAGGATCGACACTCAGACGTGAAGATGTCATCTCAGTAGAGGGAGTCATCCGAATTCGAGAAGGAGCGCCAAACACAAAACTCGAAACAGGGGAAATCGAGGTTGTTGCAAAAAAAATCGAAGTGATTAACCGCACTGCAAAACTTCCGATCCTTCCAGACGACCACGATGCGGATGAAATCGCCGAAGAACACCGATTGCGACATCGGTACATAGATCTTCGCCGTCCACGAATGCAAAAAATTCTTGCACTCCGTCATCAGATCACGCAATTTACACGCAACTTTTTCGCAGACAACGGATTTCTTGAAATCGAAACGCCTCTGCTTATTACACCAACTCCCGAAGGTGCTCGTGACTTTATTGTGCCCTCTCGCCATCAGGCAGGTCACTGGTACGCTTTGCCCCAAAGCCCCCAAATTTTCAAACAGATTTTGATGGTTGCAGGGTGCGACAAATACATGCAAATATGTAAATGTTTGCGAGATGAAGACCCCCGTGCTGATCGGCAAGCAGAATTTACGCAAATCGACCTCGAAATGAGTTTTGTAGAACAAGAAGACATACTTGAAATCATGGGTGAATTTGCAACAGGGTTGTATAAAGAAGTTGGAGGGATTGACCTCGGTGAACTTCCGCACATGTCATGGAACGAAGCGATGGATACGTACGGCTCTGATCGCCCTGACACCCGCTTCGATTTGAAATTGGCTGATGTGACTGACCTTGCCGCAAAAACTGATTTCCAAGTTTTTACAGACGCATGTCAATCAGGGGGTCGTGTCAAAGCGATGCGAGTACCAAAAGGTGCTGAAACGTTAACTCGTAAAAAGACTGATGGGTTTGCAGAAATTGCAAAGACATACGGTGCTGGTGGACTTCCGGTTGTTAAATATCAAGATGGTGCGTTTGCAACTGGGGTTGCAAAGTTTGTTGAACCAATCAAAGATGCGCTTGTCGCAACACTCGGTTTAGAAGATGGGGACATGGTGATGTTTGGCGTTGGATCGTACCGCGTAGCATGCACGTCGCTTGGTGAAGTTCGTTTGGCAGTTGCCAAGGAACTCGACTTAATTCCTGATGGTTTGTTTCGAGGACTGTGGG
Organism: Phycisphaerales bacterium; assembly: GCA_030748455.1. The sequence continues at coordinate 5,023 of JASMLY010000030.1, forward strand.
TGATTGACTTTCCGATGTTCGATTGGAATGAAGATGGACAACGCTGGGTAAGCGAACACCATCCATTTACCGCACCACTCACATCACACCTCGACACGCTTGAATCCGACCCCGAACATTGCCTATCTTCAGGGTACGATTTAGTGATCAATGGAGCTGAAGTGGGAGGCGGATCCATCCGTATTCACGACCCAGAAATTCAATCAAAGGTCTTTGGATTGCTTGGTTTATCACAGGAAGAGGCTGAAGAAAAATTCGGTTTCTTGCTCAATGCCCTTCGATTTGGCGCTCCACCGCACGGCGGTGTCGCATTTGGCCTTGACCGGCTCGTCATGATGATGATCGGAACGAACAATATTCGTGATGTCATTGCATTTCCAAAAACGCAGACTGGTGCAGACTTAATGTGCGAAGCACCCGGCGAAGCTGATCCGAATCAACTTGAAGAACTGGGAATTACCCTGCAGGAACCCGAGTCCGAGGTTGCTGAGCCCAAAGAGCAAGCGTAAGCAAAGCAAACAATTTGTGCTCAAAGTTTCGTCGGCCTGAACGATGATCGTGCAACATTGATGCTACAAATTTTTTGTTGATGTTGAGTCCAGAAAATGCGTCTTCGCAGAGCAGTGTGTCCCCTGCGAGTTGACCCAATGAACTTTGATCGCTCCGTAACCAACTTGCAAGCGGGACCGCAAATCCCATTTTGGGTCGTTCAACACATTGCTCTGGCAGATATTTTTTAGCGATCGTTTTAAGCACGCTTTTACGACCTCCAGAAATCAGTTCGCGTGTCGTTAATTTGGAAACTGCATTTCGCACCCGCATCGAAAGTAATGGACATCGAACCTCAAGTGCAACATACATCGAAGCAACATCAACTTTGCGTAGCAAATCTCCTTCGAGATACTTTTCAATATCAAATTGTTGCAATCGCGAGAGCGAACTTTCCCCATGCAACGGAACTATTGGGTCTACGAATGGTTCACCTGTTAACAATTCGATTTCATCCCTAGAAAAAATCGACGCTATCGAAGCTACACCGAAGCTGCTCCAATCTTTTGCTGCGCTAGACATTCGAGCAAGTTTCTGAAGCCAAGTCTTTGGCCTTGTCCCACCTTGCAAAGGAAAGCGTGCTACGAGCCAATGCCAGCGAGCAAGTGTTTGGATTGCCAAATATCGGTTATACCCCAGGAACAATTCATCCCCTCCGTCACCAGAGAGTGCAACAGAAACCTCTTCTCGAGCTGCTCTGCTCACCCAATACGTAGGCAAAATAGAACTATCTGCAAATGGCTGGCCAAGTTGACCCATTAAGTTGAGCAAATCGTTTGCGGGATCCATCGAAACTCGCAAAGTTTCATGTGTTGTCCCAAGATGCTTCGCTACCTCCTTCGCATACTGCGATTCATCATAGGCAGGATCATCCATTTTAACGCAGTACGTTTTGAGGTTGCCCAGTTCTTGTTGCGCGAAGGTTGCGATCAAGGACGAATCAAGTCCGCCGCTTAAAAAACATCCAAGGGGAACATCTGATTCTAGATGATCGATGACACTTCCCCTGATTGCACCTTCAATTGATTCGTCCGTTGGTTTGAGAAGAACACGTGCTTTTTGCACACTTTGGACAGGTTGAATCAACGTGTCGCAATCTGTCATATATCCAAGTTGCAAGTACCGTTGTAACGCAGTTGAGCTGTACTGTTGCAGACTAAGTTCGCGTGCGATTTGTTGTAGTGGTGCTGGGTTTGAACAAAAGATACACCCATCTCCTGCTTCACCGAGGTGTAACACATACAAAGGCTTCTGTCCATAAGGGTCTCGCATGAGTGTGAGTTGCAGAGTCCTTCGATCCCAGAATGCAACTGCGTACATCCCATCAATGTGCGAAGGCATCTCTTCCCCCCAATGTGTATATGCGTGAAACAACGTTTCGCTGTCACTGTGATCACTGGCAAAAACAGCACCTTCGTTCGAGAGTTCTTTTCTCAGCTGCCCGTTGTTATAGACACAGCCGTTAAAGACCATCGCTACATCAGGCGATTCTCCCGCGTACGACACCATCGGTTGCCCCCCACCAGCGTGATCGATGATGCTCAGACGCCGATGCAGCAGAATAACCTCGGTATCCCCAACCTGATCATGGAACCTTCTCGCGGCATCAGGACCCCGCCTCTTGATCGAATTATCAAGGAGCGTGACCCAATTCTCAGGAATTGGTCGTCCATCTCGTCTACAAATGCCCGCAATACCGCACATGCTTGGTAGCCTACCTAACATGAAGAAACGGCGAACGAATCTCTTAACATTTTTGATCCTTCTTGGACTTGTCCTCGGTGCCCTTTATGGGGAGTTTGGGCTCTACCAAGCAGGTGTTTCCATCGACAGTACGCACTGGCTCAAAGAAGCTGGCGACATCGTGCTCATTAGACCTTTGAAACTTCTCATTATTCCACTCATCCTTTTCAGTGTGATCGCTGGTATTTCAAACATCGGTGATCCTGCAAAACTTGGGCTTATTGGTTCCGCTACCCTGCTCTATTACTTTGCAACGATGTTCCTCGCTGTCATTTTGGGAACGACCTTGGTGACCCTGATTGCACCGGGCATTCTTGCTCCTGAGGTACAGGAAGCTCTGAGACAAAGCGGAAATGTCTTTGAGGTCCCTGCAAGCTCAACACAAACCTTAGGGTCTTCATGGATGAGCATTTTGCATCAAATTGTTCCTACGAACGTCTTCAGCGATATGGTCAACGGCCGCCCATTGGGCATCATTGTGTTCGCCATTGCATTTGGACTTGCACTCGCAGCTGGAGGTGAAAAAACGAAAGTTGCTCGACAGGTTTGCAGCGGCGCTTTTGAAGCAATCATGATTTTAGTTCATTGGGTCATTTGGCTTACACCCATTGGTGTGTTTTTTCTCGTGGCTTGGACAGTTGGACGCATTGGGTTTGACTCCGTTACAGGTCCACTTGGCAAATATATGGGGACGGTTCTTGCTGGTTTGTGCATTCATGGGTTCTTTGTCTTGCCATTTGTCTTATGGCTTTTCACTCGAGAGCAACCATTCCGATTTTTGTGGCGGATGAAACGGGCACTGATGACAGCGATTGGCACCGATTCTAGTTCTGCCACCTTACCTGTCACAATTGATGCCGCTGAAAATGAAGGAGCCTGTTCAAAGCGAGCAGCCAATTTCGTGCTTCCACTTGGGGCTACCATCAACATGGACGGCACAGCCCTCTATGAAGCAGTTGCAGTCGTGTTTCTCTTTCAACTCTTTGGAATTGAACTTGAAATGACACAATTGATGATCGTCGTCATCACAGCAACTCTAGCAGCTGTTGGGGCTGCAGGGATTCCTTCTGCGGGATTAGTCACTATGGTGATTGTGATTGCAGCAGTGAACACGAGTTTGACAGGAACAAACGATCAACCGCTACCAGTTGCCGCAATCGGCATCATCATTGGCGTTGATCGTATTCTTGATATGTTCCGAACCGCTGTGAATGTTTGGGGAGACGCAGTGGGAGCAAAAATTATGACCAAGCTTGCTCCAGATGATTGATGTGTGCCCCAAGACGTATCGCTCGATGTACGGAATCTACTGTGCGAGGTAGTGTTCCGCGTCAATTGCTGCTTGGCAACCCATGCCCGCTGCGCTGATCGCTTGCCGGTACTGAGGGTCTGCAACATCGCCCGCTGCAAAAACGCCGTTGATATTTGTAGCACTCGTTCGAGTTTCGAGCGTAATGTATCCCTTGTCATCAAGTGCCACACCACTACCTTTTAGAAATGCTGTTGCAGGTGTATGCCCAATCGCAACAAACATACCTCGAACAGAGAGCGTGGATTCTTCCCCAGTTTGTGTATCCTTCAGAAGAACACCGGTTATCGAATCTTCACCTAGTACATCAACAACTACCTTGTTCCAAAGAGGTGTTGCTTTATCTGAATCAAAGATTCTCTGTTGCATTGCTTTTGATGCTCTGAACTCGTCACGTCTGTGAATGATAAATACTTCAGAAGCAAACTTTGTGAGATAACTTGCTTCTTCCAACGCACTGTCTCCACCACCAACCACAGCGAGTGGTTGATCTCGATACACCGGCAACGCGCCATCACAAACAGCGCACGCACTGACTCCTCCACCACTCATTGCCAATCGCATTTCATTTTCAAGACCCAGCCAATTTGCAGTAGCACCCGTTGCAATAATCACGGCACTTGCCAAAATTTCTTCACCAGAATCAGTTTTCAAGGCATATGGTTTTTTTGAAAAGTCACAAGAAACTATGTCATTTGACCTGATCCGTGCACCAAAACGCTCAGCTTGTTTTTGAAAGCCTGCCATGAGCTCTGGCCCTGTAATTCCCTCAGGAAACCCTGGATAATTCTCGACCTCTGTGGTCAACATCAATTGACCACCTGGCAAAACAATCGAGGGATTACTTTTTGGAACCCCAATGACACACAATGGGTTGAGGTCTGCTCTTGCTGCATAAATTGCGGACGTCCACCCAGCTGGTCCGCTACCAATAATGACGACATTTTCTAATTCTGACATAGTTACCTTACAAGCCCTGCATTTCGTTCTAAAACTTTCAGTGGTGGCCACAAAATCATATCTAACGATTCTTCTCCTGCACGATCATCCTCATTGTTTGACCCAACTCCATACAAAATACATGCGCCTGGGTCGACCCACAATCGATCGCTGTTTACAGTATCAATCGCAGTTTTGTCTTCGATTCTTCGATAATGAAAATGCCCAACCGGAGCGTTGTACAACGACCAATCTGAATCTGTACGCTTATCTAAATCTTTAAAGAGATCGAGATTACTTGTACGTTGTAAAAATTGCGCGTACATCATTTTCAAACTCTTGGGATACACACCAAAATGATTTTTATATCCGCACAGTGCTGCCGAAACTGCTGTGCCATTAATTTGAGTCCATAGAACATCCCGTTGAAAAAACAAATCTTGTATATCTCGAACGATTAACTTCACGGCAGCATATCGAACAGGGTTTGTATTTTCTAATTCTGAATTAATTTTTAACTGGGGATGGAACGAACGCAACCGCCAACGCCTCCACCAATCATCGTGAATGTCAACAAGTTGTTCTGCTGCCGCATCGTGACCCCCATGTATGGACGCAATCATTTCCCAAAATTTTGCTGCACCAAATCGAGTCAGCGGTTCTTGCTCTACTTGCATGTCGGTTAATATTTCTCTGAATTGTGCTGCGTCTGCATCACCCGTAGATGTAAACAACTCATCGAGTAACGCTCTTGCCACTATTTGATCGCCAGTTGGCAAAAGCAATCTCGAAGAGTCGACCCTTAAGTACGGAATCCATTCACGTGCAATTTCACTAAATTTTTCAGGAGATATCGAATCTCGATAGGTCGAAAACATAGCTCGAAAGTTTGCGAGCCCATCGCCAAGCATTTTCATAAATGTAATTTTTTCATCAACGAAAATACGGTCGCAAAATTTACGAAGCACAATGAGTTCTGCCATAGCAAGTTTTAATGCTCTGTCTGATTGCCCAGCTTCAAAGAGTCGATAACTCTCCGATGTTGCCCAAAGGCATGCAAGCCTCACTGTATCAATGTACGAAAAACCGTGTTTATGCAATTGACCATCTACACCAATCTCAGCAAAGATACCTTGATCAAGGTACCCAGAAGGAAGCCCTTCGGTTCCATAGGGAAGGCCAATAATAATTCTTCCTGCAGAGGTTAGGAATGCCGCTTCCATATGTTCATTGTGTGACGCCCAACTTGCAACTTCAGACCAACCTTCCATCCCAGGCCAGACGGTATTCATATTCCATGAATTACTCAGCGGTTGGGGAGGTTCTGTCATTTCAAGACATGCCCCGAAGAACACTTTCCATGCTTGACCTTCTTCCGTCCCTTGGACAAGATCAGATTGATTCAACTTCGCGATGACGTCATCCGTACTACCCGCCAAAAGTTGTGTTGTCATGAGGGAAATTGTTGTAAGACAAATAAATAATCGGTGGATCATAAAAAGTACCTTTGTTTGGAGTATCTAAGGACGACGAGTGTACCAAATGAGAGCCTATCCCATAGCCGAATATACGCTCCTGCGATATCATTCTCCTCTACTATCCCGAATTGGAGAACAAATTATGAGTATTGTTGGTGTTCCTACAGAAGTAAAAAAAGACGAATATCGCGTTGGCATGCGTCCCGTCGGTGCTGAGGTTCTCATCCGTGATGGACATGAGGTTCTGATCCAATCCGGCGCAGGAACGGGCAGTGGGTACGATGATGCCCTCTACAGGTCAGTGGGCGCACAAATCGTCGACACAGCGCAGGAGGTCTGGGGGACCGCGGATCTTGTCGTTAAGGTGAAGGAACCACAACCCACCGAAGTCGAACTCATTCGTAAGAACCAAACGGTCTTCACCTATTTTCATTTCGCAGCAGACAAGGATCTCACCATTGGGTGCCTTGAACAAGAATGTATCTCTGTTGCGTATGAAACACTCACAGATGATCTTGGGCACCTTCCACTACTCACCCCGATGAGCGAGATCGCAGGGAAACTTTCCGTTCAGGAGGGTGCAAAGTATCTCGAACGTCCCCAAGGTGGTCGCGGCATACTACTTGGAGGCGTACCAGGTGTTGAGGTTGGCAAGGTTCTCGTTCTCGGTGGTGGTGTTGTTGGGACATGTGCTGCAAGTGTTGCTGCTGGCATGGGCGCCGATGTCGTCATTATGGATATCAGCATCGACCGAATGCGAGAACTCGGAGAGTTCATGCCCGCCAACTGCAAAACAATTTACTCAGACCCTGAAGCGATCCGCGATCATCTTGCGTGGGCTGATTTAGTCATTGGAGCTGTGCTCATCCCTGGTGCAAAAGCACCAAATCTCATTACCCGAGAAAATCTTTCTCTGATGAAATCTGGTTCAGTCATCGTTGATGTTGCCATTGACCAAGGCGGCTGCGTTGAAACAGCAACTGTGACAACGCACTCTGATCCAATCTATACGATTGACGGCGTTGTTCATTATTGTGTAGGCAACATGCCCGGAGCAGTCGCACGAACATCAACACAAGCACTTACAAACGCTACGATGCCTTGGGTACAAAAACTTGCTTCAATTGATGCTGACACTTTAGCAAAGCGTGATCACCATTTCGCAAATGCAATCAACACAAATCGGGGGACGCTGACAAACCAACCTGTTGCAGAAGCCCATGGTCTTACCTTTGAGCCGCTCTCCGTTTAACTGATGCAATTGTATTTTGATAATGCAGCGACGTCGTACCCGAAACCTCAATGCGTTTTAGACGCTATGGTTTCTTACCACGATGGTTGCGGCGCAAGCCCCGGGCGTGGAGCATATGCACAAGCAATAGAAGCAACAAACACGCTTGACCATTGCAGAAAATTGCTCAGAGACCTCGTCAATGCACCACAGGAATCGCATTGCATCTTTACATTGAATTGCACAGACGCCTTGAACCTTGCAATACTTGGAATCGCGGCGCATCACGAACAACAGAATCAACAAGTCCACGTTGTTACAACGGCAATGGATCACAATTCTGTGCTTCGTCCACTCACCGCTCTCGGACAGAGGGGCGTAACCCACACTGTGGTTCCCGCTTGCCCCGAAACAGGTCTCGTTCTCCCAAGTGCGCTTGCAGATGCTCTGACGCCCAATACTCGACTTGTAGCAGTCGCCCACGGATCCAATGTAACGGGTACAGTGCAAGAGATCGAGAAGATCGGCAACGTTTGTGGTGACATCCCACTGCTTGTTGATGCAGCCCAAACGATGGGGCACACACCGATCGACATGCAATCAATGAACATCGATCTACTCGCGTTTCCGGGACATAAGGGACTCCTCGGTCCTCTAGGTACTGGTGGCTTACTCCTTCAACCAAACATTGAGAATATCATCGAACCACTCAGGTTTGGCGGTACTGGTAGTGCGAGTGAATTTCCTACACAGCCTTCGAACCTTCCAGACAAATACGAATCTGGCTCTCACAACATGGTTGGGATTTATGGATTAACAGAAAGTTTGAAATGGATTCACAAGAGAGGCGTCCTCCAACTCCACCAACATGAAATGAACTTATGTGATGCGTTCATTCGTGCTCTACGCACGATTCCATCTGTAAAGATTGTTGGACCACAAACATCCTCCAACCGTTGTGGTGTTTTTTCTCTTTCATTTGAAGAAGACCCTTCGACGATTGCAAATCGCCTTGAATCAAGTGGAATATGTGCTCGAGCTGGGTTGCACTGCGCTCCTCATGCACATGAAACAATGGGAACTACACAAAGAGGTGGAACTGTTCGTGTTTCCTTTGGCCCGTTTCACACTGAAGAAGACATAGAACACCTTGTGCAAACAATTCGCCAATGCACAATGGCATTGGTTTAACCCTCGCCATCTCCACCCTCTCCACCCATGCCACCATCTCTGGCACCTGAGAAACGATATGGTGGAGGAATGTGCGCTCGCCAATCATCATCTGAAGTAAAGGATTCAACAAGGTCGCGACCTTCTTGACCTGCTTTTTCTGCCCATCCCGCTGGGCGTTTCGCAGGTATTGATTCTGCACCATTCTTCCATTGGTCTTCATTTCGCAAATACAGCGTGCGTGTAGGAAATGCAAACTCAACACCAAGTTCACCAGCAAGGCGAATGATGTCGAGCATGAACCGATGGCGTTCTCGCAATTCGGTTGGCCAATCTGGTGCCTTCCAGAATACGTACACCAAAACATCAAGGCTAGAACCTGCAAATTCATTCAACCAAACTTGGTAATAATCTTTTCTTGTGTACGGGTGGATGCGGAGTAACTCCCGTATCCCTTCACAGAACGTGGTGATTTTTTCAGGTGGTGTATCGTAGGCAATGCTGATCATCTGTTTCCAACGTCTGTACCGTCGCTTTGAATAGTTATTGCATTTTGATGTGATTAAAATTGAATTCGGAATAGTCACTACCGTGTCATAAAATGTTCGAATGCGTGTTGATCGCATCCCGACAGATTCAACTGTTCCCTCAACGTTATCAACAACAACCCAATCTCCGATCATAAAGGGTTTGTCGAGAATCACTGTAATGGAACCAAAGAAGTTTTCGATGGTTGGTTTTGCTGCAAGTGCGAAGCCAAGTGAGCCGATCCCTAACCCTGCAATAAGTGGAGCGAGTTGAATTTTCATCGAGTCGGCTAAATACACCAAACCAAAAACAATCACCACTGCTTTGAGTGTTTTCCGTAAAAGAGGTACAAGTAAGTCATCAAGTTTGTTTTCAGAAACTTCAGCTTTTTGTGCTGCAACCCATGCGATTAAATCCGTGCCACGAAAACCAAACCAAATGGCTGCTATCGTGATGTACACATTCACGATCGGTTCGATGATTCCATTTGCCGCACCCGACAACCCAACAACAGGAAGAAGAAAGAGCCAAACTCCACCACACGCTGCCGCGCCGGCTGGGCGTGGAACTTGGCGGAGGATTTTTTTCAAATCACTATCGGGATGCTCCGCATGGGTGATCGATCGAAGGACCTTCCGTAGAGTGAGGCGAACGACAAGATCAACGATAAAGCCGATCGCGATCGCGAAGATGAATACCATCCATCTCCAATATTCCAACCCAATGAAATCTTGCTTCATCCAATCTGAAGCAATGGAATCCACCCAATCGAGAATGGGAGATGATGATGCAGTTTCAACGGCTGTTGCTAATACGTTTGTGAACATGTCGCACATGCTACCACCCTCGTTCATGAAAGTTGGCATCACGCTCAAATTACCTAATTTGCCAATTATTCTGCCCAAACGGAACAATCCGAACAGATCGGCTGTTTTGACCGTGTATCTCGCATCTACTTGGTTGAAGACCTTCAGAACCGAGTCTTGAGATGCCGAAACATACAAAGTCTAGACACTCCAACGAGAGAAGCATTATGTATACAAAACACCTCATTGCACTCATTCCTACCGTTCTTGCTGCGGAATCGTACGCAGGGATCATCCAAATCGATGGTGCTGGATCACATCAACTCCAATCCCACGCTTTGGATGGCTTGTTAGATTCCACGTCTCCCTACCTCTCAACAGAGGACCTCTCAACCATTCACCAAAGCTTGAATAGCTGGGGTGTGTCTACAGATGGAAAAGTGACAGTAGTGCCAATTGATACACAGGTAGGGCTCACCCTATTCACGTTACTAGATGAAGAATTAGGTGGGGGTGATAGTGGAATCGACGCATCCCTTGGCGTTGTATCCACCGCTTCGAGTTCGCTCAATTTATACATCAACGATGCTTCAGAGGATTCGTGGAACCTCGTGCAACCGCCCTTTGGATCACAGTCGCTTGGTGCAACATTTGTTTGGGGTAGCATTGGTTCAGGGGATGGTTTCGCATGGAGCAACATGGCCTATGGCGATGCACTCTCGTACAATTTCACGAGCGTCGCAGGCTCAGAGGGGCTCGACGCTGAAGCATTCCAGTTTGTAAGTTGGGAAACTGATGGATGGTCTGTCCTAGGAACAGATGGTTTCAAAGCGGATGGAAGCCAAGTCTTTACCGGTACGGTCATTCCTGCCCCCCCTGCAGCACTTCTTCTTGCTGCATTGGCTTTCAATCGTCGCCGACGAGAGTAATCCACAAAAAACCAGCAACCACCAGCCCGATTTCGGAACCAGGTCAATGGTAGAATGAGTGGCTATGGACGAACTACATCAGCCCTCAGATACCCAAGAACACGCAAACGCAATCATCGGATGGATCGGCGCACTAGCTGTCCGCCTTATCGTTCCAGGATGGATTTTCTACGGTGCATTTACGAAAGCACTTGGGGCTTCACCTAAATCTCTCCCAAGAACGATCCTCGATGCGGGCTCAGCTGTTGGTTTTGCAGACCATTTGCACCTGCTCCTTGCGATACTAGTTGCGATCGAATTTGCCTTTATCGGTGTGATGCTTTTCATTCCTAAACTTGCTAGAAGAGCAGCGATCCTCATGCTCAGTATCTTTTTAGTCGTGCTCATCATTGCAATGGCACGAGGCGAAACGAGTTGCGGGTGTCTCGGTGACCATTCTTTCTCCCCATTGGTCATGTTCATCATTGACGCATGCCTTCTTCTTTGCGTCATCTTCTGCAAACCAAAAGTAAGTAAATGCCGGATGAACAGAGGAAAGAACGGAAAAATTGCAGCAACTCTGTTTACCCTGTTTGCTTGGATTTTTACTTTCTCAAGCATTTTCTACGCAAATGAAAAACAACATAATGATTTAAATCATGTGCACCTACCTGCATCTTGGTATCCACAAGATGTTTCTACTTGGGTCGGTCAATCGGTTGATGCGATTGATCTATTTACATGGGTGCAAGACTGGCCTAACGATATTCACGAAGGCAAACAATACATCATCTTTTATGCGCGTACTTGTGACCATTGCCAACACCTCCTCTACGAATATTTCTCCTTCGATGTACAGATCCCAACAACACTCGTTGCAATTCCAGAAGCGAGCGACGGATTCTTTACTGAGGGGGTCCTTGAAAATCCATGCTTTGAGTGCAAAGAAACAGAGCTCCCAATCGGTGTCGATTGGATTATTGGAACACCACTAGTTGTTGCCATTGAAAACGGAATCGTCAAATGTGCAAATGAAAATGAAGAGTACGAGAACCCACAATGCCTGATTTGGTAAACGAAACATTACAGCCCGTCCTTGAACACATTGAACAAAACGCACAAAGCGCAGTTGAACGGTTGCAAGCACTCCTTCGTATTCCTAGTGTGAGCACAGATCCAGAATTCGCAAGCGAGGTCAATCGTTGTGCTGAACACCTCTCTAAAGATTTACAATCCATAGGGCTTGAATCAAAGGTGCACAAAACCAAGGGGCACCCCATGGTTGTTGCAACCGATGACTCTGCTGGTGAAGATGCACCACGAGTGCTGTACTACGGCCACTATGATGTCCAACCTGTCCAGCCACTTGACGAATGGCATGAGGATCCATTCGCAGCAAATGTTGTCGATGGTTCAGCGGGTAAACGGATCGTTGCTCGGGGCGCTGCTGATGACAAAGGGCAACTCATGACCTTTGTCGAAGCGATTCGTTCATGGAAAGCTGTGCACGGAAAACTCCCCGTTCGGGTTGTCATGCTCTTCGAAGGAGAAGAAGAGTGTGGGAGTGAGAGCCTTGAACCGTTTCTTCATGAACACAAACAAGAACTTCTTGCAGATACGTGCATTGTGTGTGATACAGGAATGTGGGATGTCTCCACCCCAGCAATCACGAGCAGGCTCCGAGGGTTGGTGTACATCGAAGCAACATTACACGGACCAAGTCACGATCTGCACAGTGGAGGTTATGGTGGTGGGGTTGTCAATCCTGCCAATGCAATGACTCAGATCCTTGGGCAACTACATGACGATCAAGGGCGTGTACAAATTCCTCACTTCTATGATGACGTTGACGAAATCACGCCTGAACAAGCAGCACAATGGAACGCACTTGGTGATGCAGACAAGCTCTTGCTTGAATCATCTGGTGCAAAGGCAACGTTCGGTGAAACAGGTTTTACTACCCTTGAACGGTTATGGGCAAGGCCAACATGCGACATCAACGGGCTCTATGCGGGGTACACAGGCTCTGGAGCAAAAACTGTCATTGGTGCAACTGCGACTGCGAAAATCAGTTGCCGGCTTGTAGCGAGCCAAAAACCACAGGAAGTTGAAAACAATTTGCGAGCATTTCTTGAAGAACGAACTCCAGTAGGCTGCCATTGGGACATCGCAAGTTTTGGTGTGAACCCTGCGATCTCTGTACCCACAGATTCCCCATGGCTCGAAGCAGCAAGTGAAGCCTTGACCCAAATTTTTCCAAACCCCGCAGTGTTGATCGGATCGGGCGGATCTATCCCAGTTGTCGGTTCGTTCCAAGAAATATTAGGTGTTGATGCCGTTCTCGTTGGGTTCTCGCTTGATGATGACCTGATCCATGCACCAAATGAAAAATTTGAACTCTCCTGTTTTTACAATGGCATTCTCTCACACGCTGCTATTCTGGATCGGTACGCTTCTATTCAATCATGATTGCAACGACCTGTGTACTCACTGCTGCCCTGCTCACCGCTGCAAGCGAGTATGCAATTTCAGTTGATTCGCTTGGGATTGGAAATGCTTGGAAGGCAGGGGCAATCACACCTCTCAAAGTCACAGTCTCAAGCACTGCGAGTGAACCTGTTTCTGCGTGGATTGCATGGGAAGTTCCTGATGGTGACGGAGACCTTGTTTCATGGGGGCGACCAGTGACGCTCACGCCTAATCTCGATACGACGACATGGCTGTATGCACCAACACAACCATGGGCAACGGGTGACACGCCGTGGTCGATCCGCTTACGTGCGAATGATCAGAACGAACAGGGTGCATTGCTCTCTCACTTTCGTTTTTCGCCAAAGTCCGTAAACGCTTCTACACTTTCTACTCAGCGGAGCACGATTGCAGTCGTTGGAACTCGCAGAATTGGGTTGGCAAATCTAGCAGGTACGGGGAAAATACAAACTGTTCTTGAACCAACAATTACTGTCTCTGGAATCTCGGTCAATGATCTACCAGATGCTTGGCCCTGTTACGATTCAATCGAAACACTTGTCTGGGCGGATGCACCTCCTGAGTTAGATTACAAACAAGCAAAAGCAATTGATGAATGGGTGATGCGAGGTGGCCACCTCGTCATCATTCTTCCTACGATCGGAAACCCTTGGGATCTTGGCTCAAAGGATGGTCCCCTCTCGTCTATGCTTGAAAATGTCGTTACGAAAACAGGCAATGCAACGCTCTCTGCATTCACTCAAATCATCGGTACACCACGCACTCAAAGCGAGACGTTGTTCACTGTCCATTCATTTGAAGAACCCTACGAAACCCCGCTCTTTACATTGCAAGATGGAAGGGTCGTTGCGACCACGACCAGCCATGGGGTTGGCGCATACACACTCATCGGAATTGATCTCACTGATGGCAGGCTCGCTTCATTAGGATTGCCCAAGACCGATTTGTTTTGGAACCGTGTTCTTGGCCGCCGTGGGGATACGCCCTCCGCTCTTCTTTTACAACAACTCGAAGAAAATCAGTTGCTCTCTGGAACAATCCCAAAAACAACGGTACTGCCTATGGGTGGAATGGCTGGGCAAGTGATCGCCATGTCTACAGCAGCAGGTGGAAGGCTTGGCACAGTATTTATCCTTGTCACGCTGTATATTCTTGTAGGTGGACCGATCGGCTACTTCATCTTGCGTAACAAACAAAAACTCCGCTGGTCTTGGATGTGGTTTGCTGTGGTAGCGATTGTATTTTCGGTCACTTCGTGGGTTCTTGCAAAAACAACGGCCGCAGTCCATGTTCCTCTTCGTCATCTCTCCATTGTCGATCAGGTCTATGGTGCACCAAGACAACAAGTGTCTGGATGGTTTTCTCTGTTCTTAGCTGACTACGCTTCCACAGAAGTCTCCATTGAAGGACAATCGAATCTTCTCATGCCATGGACTCCGCCTGAACTCTCCAAAGTTCCTAGCTTTGCCGACACGCATCACATCCAAGTACCAATCGATCACGTACCATCTTCTTTCACTCAACCCACACGAGCAACGACGTCGAACTTCCGGTTCAATTGGTCTGGTGGCCTCCAATCGGATGCGTACAAATCGCTCATCCGAGTAGTACTGCATGAGGATCCGTGCGTTCGAAAGCTTCAGAATGGAACGCCCATTGGACTCTCTGGTTCGATCACAAACCAAATGGATGTGCCACTCCAAGATGTGACACTGATTTGGGTAACAGATCAAAGGCTGCCCCTACCCGAGCTTGCACAAGGCGTTGCAGGTACGACCAATCCTTGGATGAACAGTGAAGATAGTGGTACACCATTAAATGAAGCGCATTTTTGGCGGCTTTCAAGCAAACTAGACCCTCAAGAACAACTACATCTCGATACGTTTTCCACAACTTCACTCACACGGTTGTATGTTGGTGTACAAGATCGGTACAGCCAAAACAAGGTTTGGGACGCATATAGCAGCGGCGCGACTATGCCACAAAAAGAACTGCAAAAGCGATTAGAAATGCTCTCTTTGTTTTCACATCTCACTCCACCTGTATATAGAAAGCATGAACTCGATGAACAAGGACCGCCTACACAGTTGATCCAACGATCCGGAGGACGGTCTCTTGACTATGCAGAATGGTTCAGTAGACCGTGCATCATCGTGCAAGGATTTGTTAAAGATGCACCGATACCTATCGCAATCTCTGTCGATGGGGAAAAAATACAATCGAGTGATGGTCTGACGATGGTTCGTTGGGTGTATCCTTTAGGGGAAGAATGATGATTCAAACGATTAACCTCACACGAAAATATGGCGATTTGGTCGCACTTGACAATCTGAATTTGGAGATTGCCGAGGGCGAATGTTATGGATTCATTGGACCAAATGGTGCGGGGAAAACGACAACTATAAAAATTCTCTCGACACTTCTAAAGCCGAGTTGGGGTGAAGCAAGAGTTGGAGGGAAAGTGGTCGGGTACCAAAACTCCGAGATTCGACCCATCATTGGATATGTCCCTGACTTCATGGGCTCTTACGATGACATGCTTGTGTGTGAGTATCTTGATTTTTTTGCAAGTTGTTATGGTCTCTCTGGCTCAGAACGCCACAGAGTCGTAGGAGACGTTCTTGAGTTAACCGAACTCAATTACAAGGCAAAT
>JASMLY010000031.1 GCA_030748455.1 Phycisphaerales bacterium
TTCTTTGCGCCACGCACACAAATAGAAGAGCCGCCCTAATCTCTAATACGCTATTCGTAGGTCCAACTTGAGTAGGTTGCAGTAAAATGGGATAAAAACGGCATAATTTGCACAAATAGCCTCTTTTTTTGCCTATTTTACGCCTTTGGCATAAAATTTAGCACTTATGCCTCGGTACACCATTCACAGCCCGAACGGGTCATCAAGTGCCAACACCACCGCCTTCAAAAAAACGACCCGCGAGATTGTTTTTTCAGCAAGGACCCCATGCATCGATGAGTATTAGCAAGTCGGCAACACTGACGATTCCGTCTTCGTTGACGTCAGCATCGGCATCAGATGTGCCCCATGCGCCAACGAGTGCAAGAATATCGCTCACGTCTGTGACTCCGTCGCCATTCACATCCGAAGGACAATCTGGTTCTGGGAAACAATCGGTAGTTGCGCATACGGTATTATCACCTTGATACACACCACCGCCTGCTAAACAAATTTCTTCTCGCACATCAAGACAAGCTTGAGCCGCTTCAATACAGCACGCTCCTTCTGGTGCAGCGGCTGGATTGTAAGTATCTAGATAACTCACGTTAGATCCCGTAGGGTCAAGCCAAGTACTTAAACTAGCAGATGACGAACCACTCCAAGATAACCCAATCGAACGACCATAATAATCGTTTGCATCATTGCCACACGCTGCAGCACCACAACAAAGTTGCCCAACTATTCTGTGATTAGCATCATAGAGAGGTGAACCAGAAGATCCGGGTTCAGTTGTGCCTTGCGACCAGTTTACATTCCAATATTCACCACTTGCTGAGCTATAGTCCGGAATAGAAATTCTCTTTTCAGCAGTAGATGGATGGTGAATACCGGCTCCAACACCACCTGTGTTTGAAGAACGTGACCAGCCAGACCATGAGACACCCCAACTTGCATTTGGAATTGATGAGAGTTCCGTCAACGTAAAGTCGGTGTAGCTCCTTGTTGCTCTCATCGTTGAACCAGAAGTAAATTGGCTGTAATTACCGTTACCATTTCCCCCACTATCGCCGCTTCCGGGCGTTCTACAGTAACTGTTTTGGTGATTCCAATACACAACAATAGATGCATCAGAACTACTCGTCACGCCACAGTGATTTGCTGTTAAAAAGTATGGTGTCTGATCTTGCGCGGTATTGTTAATCATTGCGCCAGTACAAGTCCAATACCCACTGAGGGTATACACGCCAACCGATGGGATTTCATTCCACCAGTCGTCGCCTTGCGAGCACACTACGTCGATGTTGCACGAGCCAGAGCCGCCTCTTTCGTCTGTATCTTTAAAACCACGGTAGCCAGCGTTAATTGAAGTCAATTCGATATTCTGCGAAACAAATCGTTTGTCACGCCGATCAACGACGATTTCGATAACGGCTTGGTTGGACGGAATGATTGGCGTCCACAGTTCACCATGTTCTTTGTTATCTTCTGATGTAAATGAACGTATTTGTATTTCTGCAGTTTCGTCCATAACAATCATCGATCCACCCTCTGGCATGTGGTACCGACCAAAACCTAGGTTCATTGAGAGTGCATTGTCACAAAACACTCGGTACGTCCAGCGCATTTTGTTTTCAGGTAAACGTTCCCAAATTCCATCTTTAGCTGGTGTAATCGAAGTTCCACTTGGTTGTGCAAATCTAAGGGGCAGCCCAGCTTTTTCACGATTAACATCTTCTGCAAAAAGTTTTGCGTAATCAATTGACTCAACAACCTTCACGGGAATTACATCAAGTGGAAGTCGTTCCGTTGTCAGTGTTGCAGACGTGCAAATTGTTGATAGTAAAATAGCGTTAAACATTTTTTCTCCAATACATTAATCGATAAACCAGACCTGAAGTGTATGTCTTAATGTTCGCGAGACCAACTAAAAAGTTACAAATCTCTAAAAAAACTGCGTGAATTCCGTTTATGAGGGGCGAAGTGGGTCTTTACGATACAGTTTTGTATTCAACGACCACAAACGTTCAGTAAATGCCTCATCGCCAACGGCAGTTTTTACCCACGGTCTTGCATTATCAAGGGCTGTTTGTGTGTGCGCGTCAAGGTTATCGAGTTGGGAAACAAATATTGCCTCGGGTGTCGCTGGCAACTTCACTGCACCGTGTTCAAGTTGTCCATGATGGCTTAAGACAATGTGTTGCAACACCGTAATGAACCCATCCGGCAAAGGAGAACCGAGTTTCTCTTCGGCGACTTTTGCTTTGTCTTCTAGCCACATTGCTCCGCGAGCAATATGTCCAATCAAGTTTCCTTCTCTCGTATACTCAAAGCCACGATCCCAACGAAGTTCTTCTACTTTAGCCATGTCATGAATAAAAAGTGCAATCAAAATGATATCGCGATTTAATCGTGGATAATTTGGAAGCATACCATCAGCAAGTTTCATCAACTGCAACGTATGCTCAAGCAAACCACCAATCCAAGCGTGATGTATTTGCATGGCTGCTGGCGCAACTCGAAAATCTTCCATCAGTTTCGAATCATCAAGGTATGCGGCTCCGAGTGCTTTGGCTGCAGGATGTTCAAGTGAATCTATCAAGTTCGTAACTTCTGAAAACATTTCATCAATATTTTTGCGAGTGCTTGGTAGAAGGCCGGTTAACTCTTCCGTCGTTGGTTCATGCATCCAAATATCAGTGATTTTGATTTGCAACTTCTCTTGGTACATTTCCTGTTCG
Organism: Phycisphaerales bacterium; assembly: GCA_030748455.1. The sequence continues at coordinate 2,721 of JASMLY010000031.1, forward strand.
CCTTCGATACCAACAAATCCCGATGCAGTAATATCCGACATAGTATTTGGATCAAAGCGCCATCTTCTGCCAATAGCTTCTCCCGTTGCATCACGAAGTAAACACTTCAGGAACGGTTCACCATTTCTAGTTGTTCCCACTTGTGGATTCACAAGAGAATACACGCCGTGCACAAATCCTTGTCCCGTCATCTCCGATA
>JASMLY010000032.1 GCA_030748455.1 Phycisphaerales bacterium
GCGCCTTGCGTATAAACAACACAAAGAGTTTGCAACGACTCTCAAAGGTGTGCAACAACAAAGAACAGTTGGCGATACATTCAGTCAACAAACTGCTGGTGCAACCATTGTTAATAACATGACACTCAATTTGCTTGTTGCCTCTGGTGGTGTACTCTCCCACGCACCAAGCATGAACCAAACAGCGATGCTCCTTGTTGATGCGTTTGAACCAGAGGGTTGCACAAACCTCGCCAAGGACTCCATCTTTATGATGCCACATCTTGGTGTGCTTTCAGCGGTCCATCCTGAAGCAGCAGCGCAGGTCTTCGAACGTGACTGCTTGATTTACCTCGGTACTTGCATAGCAGCAAAAGGTCTTGGTAAGGAAGGCAAACCTTGCTTCTCTTGGTCACTTTCAGGCGACGTGAAAACGTCGGGTTCGTGCAACTTTGGTGATATTGAACTTATCGAAATGGGACCAGACCAAACAGCAACAATTACTTGTGAGCCCGCCCGTGGCTTCGACCTTGGGGCTGGCAATGGCAAGAAGGTGATGCACAAAGTGCGAGGCGGAACAGTTGGCTTGATTATCGATGGCCGCGGTCGTCCGCTTGGTCTCCCAGAAGAACGACAACAATGTCAACAAACAATTGCTAGGTGGGTAGAAAACATGGCGCTGTATGAAGAAATAAAACAGGATGAAGAGATGGAGCAAGCAGTCGCAACTGCATAACAATTATGGCACACGCATACACACCAGGACTAAAAGTTACAAATCGAATGCCGCACTCTATCATGCGGATGTTGCCCATTAAAGGCGACGTGATGGTCAGCGTTGGCGATAAGGTAAACGCTGACAAAATCGTTGCGGCGACCTACATGCCCGGCGACGTATACCCGCTCAACATGGCGAACCTTCTCGCTGTTCCTCCAAAAGACGTCGCTGGTCTCATGCTCCACAAGGAAGGTGACAAAGTTGAAGAGGGCGAACCAATCGCAGAAACCGCAGGGCTTTTTGGAAAATTTAAAAAGAAATATAAATCGCCATACGCAGGGACAATCGAAACGGTTTCCGATGTGACTGGACAAGTGATTCTTCGCGGACCCAACATTCCAGTAGAAGTTAAGGCGTACGTAACCGGCACCGTGACAGCAGTGAATCCAGAAATCGGTTGCACTATCGAAGCCGACGTTGCATTTATTCAAGGCATCTTCGGAATCGGAGGAGAAACATGCGGACCAATTAAGTTTGCAGTAGAGAATTGCGATGAAACTTTAACTGCTGCGAACATCTCGGGTGATATGAAGGGCTGCATTGTTATTGGTGGTGCTCGTCTTACCGACGATGCAATCGAAGCAGCTCGCAAGGCAGGTGTTGCAGCACTCATAGGTGGCGGCATGGACGATCAAGACCTCAAGGAATTCTTGGGTTACGACCTTGGCGTTGCAATCACGGGAAGTGAGAAAAAAGGAATTACAGTTGTTGTCACCGAGGGCTTTGGTGATATCTCGATGGCGAATCGAACGTTTGACCTTCTTAAACGATTTGAAGGGCACGAAGCATCCGTCAATGGAGCTACCCAGATACGCGCTGGTGTGATGCGTCCAGAAATCATAATCCCTTTAGAGGCAGGGGATTGCGAAGAAGAACAAGAACACGTTGGCGGCTATCTTGAAATCGGCTTGCCGCTTAGAATCATTAGAGATCCGTACTTTGGCAAACTAGGCACGGTAAGTGGACTGCCACCAGAACCACACGTACTTGGCTCTGGCTCCAAAGCTCGCGTCCTTGAAGTGAAACTAAGTTCGGGCGAATCGGTTATTGTGCCCAGAGCAAACGTGGAACTTATCGAATCATGATTCAAAAAACACCCCTTTACATACTACTTCTCACACTCCTTACTGTGGCAAATGTTGGCTTTGCTCAATCACCTGCTCCCCCAACTGGAGTGTTCGCAACTGACACACCCGATGATGCTGGGCAATCAGTAGATATTGAATGGGCACTTTCAACAAACGATATTTTTAACTCTCTTGATGCGGACACCGAAGCACCTGACCCCGAATTGATTGTTGCTTCATACAACATCGAGCGAAAAACGATTACAGCAAAAGGCGATGGGGAAATTACCGAAGAGGATCAAGTGTGGCGGAAAATTTCCGAAGCCGCTGCAGGTGAAGCAACTTATACCGATCGCACCGTAGAACTGGGTTGGTCATATTCGTACCGCATAAATGCTGTTGATAACCAAGGTGATACGTCAATATGGGCAGATGCTGATGAAGTAGTAACACCAACAATGCAATGGTTCAACGAATCAAAAGTTTGGCTTGCAATATTCATGTTCGTATTCTGTGGTTTGGTTGCATATTTTGTAAACGCTGCTCGAAGCGGTAAAAAATTATGGGTTCGAGAAATTGCAGGGCTCTCTGCAATTGACGAAGCAGTCGGCCGAGCAACCGAAATGGGACGACCGGTATTATTCGTAACAGGTATTCAAGATATCAACGAAATTCAAACCCTTGCTGGCTTAACAGTTCTTTCACGCGTTGCAAAAACTGCAGCCGAATACGGTGCCCAAATTGAAGTGCCAACATGTCGATCGCTAGTTATGGCCGCAGCCCGTGAAACGGTCGAGGCCTCATACCTTGCAGCAGGACGACCTGACTCGTATCAACCAGATCGCATTCATTACTTAACAGACGAACAATTTGCATACGTTGCAGGTGTGACTGGGTACATGGTTCGCGAAGAACCAGCGGCGTGTATTTACATGGGTGGTTTCTACGCTGAATCACTTATTCTTGCTGAAACTGGCAACCACATCGGTGCAATTCAAGTTGCAGGTACAGCGATGCCAAGCCAGTTGCCGTTCTTTGTTGCTTCTTGTGACTACACGCTCATTGGCGAAGAATTCTTCGCTGCCTCTGCCTACCTTTCAGACGACCCATTGCAAATAGGTTCACTCAAAGGACAGGATTGGGGCAAATTTGTCTCCGTTCTTGTGCTTGTCGTTGGGGTGTTCTTTGCAACGGTTGCTTCGATTACCGAAAGTGATGATGGCATTTTCGAAAGTTCGCTTGGCTACATAAAAAATAATATGCTCGGTGATGAAGGGCTTGGTTCCTTCGGTGGTGGTGATACAGACGTAGAGGGAGATGACTCGTGAAAAGAACTGTCCCACTTATCATTGCAATCGTTGCTGGATTTGTCCTGCTGATTGCAAACTTCATTCCATACGCAGAGAACTGGGGACTCACAGCCCAAGAATGGTTTAACATTCTTGCAGTTGGTGCAATGCTCCTTGGTGGTGGGAACTTAATCAAGTTGCACTTGATGAAGGTCTCATCGAAGAAAGCAGGCTGGGGCTATTCGGTTGTCACAATTGTATGTTTCTTTACAGTGCTAGTTGTTGGGTTGTTGCAAATGGGGGTGCACCCTAACCCTAAGTACCCCGCATTTGCGTGGTCTGGGTATGTCCTTGAAGAGGGTTCTGGATTATGGTGGATTTACGAACACATGGTTGTACCGCTTACTTCGACAATGTTTGCGATGTTGGCGTTCTATGTTGCAACCGCTGCCTTCCGCGCCTTCCGCGCAAAGAACACCGAAGCAACACTCTTGCTGGTAACAGCCGGCATAGTTTTGCTCGGTCGAACATACGCAGGTGTTTGGCTCTTTGGATGGTTAGATTGGTTCCCAGAGGGAATAACTCATTTTAATTTGTTCGGAATTACATGGCTTCCAATAGACCTATATGCCCTCCAGTTTGACCGTCTAACAGTTTGGATTATGGATATTCCAAATACAGCCGGAACTAGAGCAATTACGATTGGTATTGCACTTGGTGTTGTAGCAACGTCTCTTCGTATTCTTCTTGGCGTTGATCGTTCATATTTGGGGCAGGACTAAACCATGTTAAAAACACTCCAAAATTTAGATAGACGTTGGGTTTTTCTTGCCATGTTCTTGGCTGTAGCAATTCCAATTTTGACTCGTACTGTTTTCCCTGAAGTTGTTTCAAAACAGGCAAAAATGGTCTTTAATGCAATCGACGATTTGCCCGATGGTTCAAACATTCTCTTGGCGTATGATTTTGACCCCGCCTCCCAAGGCGAACTACTTCCGATGGCTCAAGCGTTTACTCGTCACTGTTCCATAAAAGGCCACAAACAATATTACTTAGCACTTTGGCCACTTGGTTCGCCGATGGTTGACCTTAGCATCGATACCATCGAAGAAGAGTATCCCGAACTGGTTTACGGCGAAAACTATATGAAGTTTAGTTACAAGGCGGGCGGAGAAGCAGTCATCCGAATGATTACGCAGGACTTGCGTGGCATGTTCCCGCTCGACTCAAAGGGCACGCCCCTTGATGATATTCCGATGACGAAGAACATTAAAAATATCCAAGACATGAATTTAATTATCAATGTCAGTGCTGGTGATCCCGGAACAAAGCAGTGGGTCCAATTTGCTGCAACGCCCTTTGGAATAACTACGGTTTCTGGCTGTACAGGCGTGCAAGCCCCGCAGATGTATCCATACATCCCAGAACAACTTGCCGGTGTTCTCGGTGCAATTAAAGCTGCGGCAGAATATGAAGCAGCCCTTGATGAAGCGTATCCATCCATCGCGGCAAATAAAAAAGCACAAGAAGCTAAGAGACGAATGGGACCGCAGTTGGTCGCTCACAGTTTGATGATTGTCTTAATTATTGTTGGCAACTGGATTTTCTTTGTCAGTCGAAAACGGGTGGAGGCGTAACATGAGTACAGATTCACCTAAAAAATCAAATACTTTAATCTGGGGAATCGTTTTCATCGTTGGCGCAATCATGCTCATCTGGAGTATGTCGATTTCACGTACTGGGCAAGTTTGGGTAACCCCTGAACACCACGCATTTACAGATTCTGGCGAAGTAAATGATAATAAAGATGCTGTTTGGGAAGAGGTAGATGCGGCGAACGCGACCTCGGCTGATATTTCGTGGACAACATACGAAGTTGTACCTGACTCAGAATTAACAACGGCGATGATTGAAAGTGGAGATGCAACCTTAAGTTGGTCACGAACTATTGGCTTGTGGCTTTCTGCAATCTTTACATTGTTTATTCTGTCGTTCCTTGTCGGCGATAACCCTGCATATAAATTTGCTGAAGCAATGGTAGTCGGAACTTCTGCGGGATACTTTTTGGTGATTGGTATTTGGGATGTTTTTGTGCCCAACTTGCTTGCTAAACTTTTCCCTGCGCTTGTGCAGAGTTGGTCCTTGCCCGGAATGGACGCATCGGCACCTTCACAGTGGCTGTACATCGTTCCTGCAATTTTGATAGTGATGCTCCTCTGGCAATTGATGCCATCAGGTGGTTGGATAAGTCGCTGGCCAATTGCTTTCTTTATTGGAATTACGGCTGGCTATCGAATGATTGGGTATGTTGAAGCAGATCTCGTCGCTCAAATCAAGGCAGGTATTGTTCCGCTTTGGATTACGGGTGAAGGTGGATTTGAATTTTGGCCGACGTTCAATGCCTGTTTATTAACGATTGCGACGTTGTCTGCGATGATATATTTCTTCTTCTCTATCGAGCACAAGGGTTTTGTCGGGAGGACGGCTCGGGTCGGTATCTGGTTCCTAATGATTACATTCGGTGCTACCTTTGGCTACACCGTGATGGGTCGGATTGCACTTCTCGCGCAACGCCTTGAATTCCTATTTGGCGATTGGTTGCACTTCATACCGAGCAGTTAGTGAATTCTAAAGTGCAGAAAACTACCCGCGGGATAGTTTTCGCGAAAACAAACTCAAAACCCAAATAAACTACCCGCGGGGTAGTTTATTTGGTCGTAAGGTGCCATTTTTAGGTGTGATGTGGCAATCGGAGCCCATTTTTGCTACAATTCCGCGTTCAATCAATTGACTTGATACGGCTCATTTGGGCCATTTTTGAAGAAGGTACGGAACAATGCTCCCAAAACTACGAACATCCCCAGCACGAAAGCGAAAGCGTCGCTCGCACCACGCGCTTAACAGCACGAATTTGGCTCTTTGTCCAAATTGTGGAAGTAATCGTTTACCGCATCGCTCTTGTCCAAGTTGCGGCTACGTTCGCCCAGGTCTTCAAGTCAAAGCTACAAAGGCGTAACCATTAATGCGAATTGGCATTGATGTGATGGGGGGCGATCTCGCTCCAGACCCTATCCTTGAGGGTGCACTCGCAGCAACCACACAACTTGACTCAGACGATGTAGTTGTCCTTTACGGCGACGAAAAAGTTATTCGCGCAGGCATCGATAACACGACGATTGGTCCTGCCCAAGTCGAAGTCGTGGGAACAACCCAAACAATTTCAATGGACGAAAGTCCAGTCGATGCCGTTCGAGGCAAACAAGATAGTTCGCTAGTTGTGATGTGCAAAAATGGTTCTCAGAAAGCAGAGAATTCGCTTGACGCAGTTATCTCTGCAGGAAACACCGGCGCATTTGTCGCTGGAAGTCAAATGTATTTACGGCGCCTTTCGGGGGTGCATCGACCTGGCATTGCCGCCGCCGTTCCAACCTTTGCAGGAACCGTCGCATTCATCGACGTCGGAGCAAACATTGAACCAAAACCCATTCACCTTGCGCAGTATGGCGTGATGGGCAAGGTCTATGCCAAACGTATTTTGGGAATCGAAAATCCACGGGTTGCCTTGATGAACGTCGGCGGCGAGGAACAAAAAGGCACAGATGGTTTAAAACAAGTTCGGGATATGCTTCGCGCCGCTCCCGACATTAACTTTGTTGGCTATATTGAAGGTCGGACACTCTTTGACGGTGGCGCAGACGTTGTGATTACCGACGGAATCGTTGGCAACGTAAGTATTAAACTTGCGGAAGGTCTAGCAACTGGCTTGCTTACCAAAATTGCTCGCGATGTTGCCGATGCCGACCCAAAACTGGCAGAGGCATTTAAACCGATTATGAAAAAGTTTTACGCTGACTACGATTACCACGAATATGGCGGCGCTCCGCTACTTGGCGTGAATGGAATTAGCATGATTTGCCACGGCAGTTCAGAGGCAAGAACGATTACGAATGCAATCATGCGAGTGAAACAATTTGCAACTGCAGGAGTTAACCAACACATCGTTGAGCAACTCGCAACCATCGAAGAAGAAGTGAGTGTTGCATGACGACTTTTGAACCGTGTGGCGTTCGTGTTTTGGGGACTGGTTCTGCCGTACCTGACAACATTCTTGGTAATGAAGAACTCGCAAAACGCTTTGACGTTGATGTCGAGTGGATAGAACAACGAACGGGGATTGTCGAACGCCATTACTGTGACGATGATCAAGACGCACTAGATTTGCAAATTGAAGCACTAAACAACGCTATTGAAAACTCTGGCGTGAATCCTAAAGATATCTCATTGGTTATTTCAGCAACCGTTAGTGCAAGGATGACTTGCCCATCTAACGCTTGCCGTTTAGCCCATTCAGTTGGTGCGGTTCCCGCTGGCGCTTTTGATTTAGTAGCAGCGTGTTCTGGGTTTGTGTATGCCATGAATATTGCTGACGCACTGATTAAAAGCGGAGCATACGAAACAATAGCGGTTGTTGGTTGCGATGCTATGAGCAAGTTGACCGACCCAACGGACAGAGGGACTTCTATTTTGTTTGGCGATGCTGCTGGCGCAGCAATTTTACAAAGGTGCGATGACACTGAACTAGGTTGCTTTTATCAAACAATGAATGCGGATGCTCAGACTTGGCAAGCATTGTATATACCAACCCGAGAAGAAGATGTTGTAGAGGGGGATACTGCCACCTCTGAAATCGGTATGCTTCGAATGAGAGGTAAAGAGGTCTATAAATTTGCTGTTTCTAAGTTCCAAGAAATTACTGAGAACTTACTTGAAGAAACAGGCCTAACTCCAGATGATGTTAGCCAATTTATTTGCCACCAGTCAAACATGCGAATAATT
>JASMLY010000033.1 GCA_030748455.1 Phycisphaerales bacterium
ACTATCTTTGTTGCAACTCGATTAACGTGTTGCCCTCCAGGGCCAGATCCGGTAGTTGCCACAAATTTCAACTCCCTGGAAGGTAGTGTGAGGGAGTTCGTAATTTTTATCACTGATTTTCCTTGCATTCCATCACTAACTTGCTTATATAATACTAACTAGGAGAAATGTATGTTTAAACCAATAATCACAGTTTCGACAACCGTCACTGTAGTTGCATCACTTTTAAGTCTTACCTTAGCAGACAAGGAAGAAGCGATAGATAGAGGTGGTAGCCATGAAATTGGTCCTGACGTTGTATCTTGGTACGCTGGTGGAGGTGGCACAGGGATTGACATGGATATCTATGGTCTACAGGACGGCATCCAATCATTTGCTTTTGGTACAACTTCTTGCAATTTCGGAGACATGGTTGCAGACTGGTACGACAACACAAATCGAGTGCCAGTAATTGCCCAAACGTGCTACCGACTTAAAGATGGTCGCTTCGAACAAATCGGAACTGCTTGGCTTAAGCATTCTTTTTGCGCGGTAAGTGAACCGGGTTGCGGGGATTGCCAAGCGACTAGCTGTGATACGTTGGGAATTGGATGCGCTGACACATATTGGGCTGGACTCAACGCTGATGCTATTGCTCCACGCTCAGCCATTAATGCGCATACAGGGTATTACGATTTCCCATTTGATATAGCGCCAACTGGCGATGGATCAATGAAAGGGAAACTACAATTAAAAGTAGATGACATTGACCCCGCTCTGAATGTAGGTGCTGAGTATTTTATCGAAGCCCAATACGTCTCGCCTGATGATGCAGAATGGAATAATCAAGATAACAACGCCTCCTATAAATGGTTTAAGTTCTCAAATTCATTAAACCCTATTGGCTTAAGTTTAACTCAAGTCACAAAACCAGCTATTTATGCGTGGCAATTTTTTGACAACGATGTTGATGTAAGACCTGTGCGAGTTCCAGAAGAAGGTCTTCTTCATATTGGAGTTCGCGTATACGACAATGGAGATGGGACTTGGGATTATGTTTACGCAGTACACAACCTAAACAGCGACCGAAGTGTTGGATCGTTTACCGTGCCATTAGGAGAGTGCATTTCCGTAAGTGAAATTGGTTTTAATGACATCGATTACCATAGCGGTGAGATTATCGATGGAACCGATTGGGAAGCCACTATTGAAGTAGATAGTATTAAATGGTCAACTGAAACTTATGAGTCGAATGAGTGGGCCAATGCAATTCGATGGGGGAGCATGTACACCTTTTGGTTCACAGCGGATACAGCACCTGAGTATGGAAATTTAGAATTGGAATTGTTCAAGCCAGGCGGAGTCCCTTCGATGACCCATACTGCTATCGTTCCAAAATGTGCATCAAATTGCACTGGTGATGTTGATGACAATGGGTCTGTAGGTATTTCTGACATTCTTCTGATTGTAAGTTACTGGGGGTCCCATAACTCGCAAGCTGATGTGAATGGCGATGGCACTATTGATGTCGATGACTTGCTTATTGTGATGTCTGAGTGGGGCTGTGAATAAAGAGGACCTACATAGATTTTTTGAAATTAAATGTACTCTTAACTGAAGTTTGCATCATAAAACGACGATTTTAGAATACCTATGAATTGGGAAAAATTGAAAACCAGATATGGTTGGATCTTCAAAAAAGAAGATATTCTTATGAAAGTCCTTATTGCCACAAGTGGCTTGTTCATTGGGTTATTGGTTGGGAAGGGCATTCAGGCCCTCTTTTTAACCGTAAGTTAATTTCTGATCGACACCCACATGTGATGTATTACTTACGATGCAATGGTCATCTACTTCAATACATTCGATAATAGTATGGCATGGGTCGCACAGCTTCGTGTAATCTGTCCGGAAATGTACACCTCGTGATTCGCGTCGTTCAGTAGCACCTAAAGTTGCGATGTTAGCTACCGTCAACATGTTAACGAGTTCCCACGCCCGAGGGTGTGAAGGAGCTAACCGCCGAGCCGCGTCGTACCAAAAAGACAAGTGCTCTCTTGCATCACGTAACAATTCTGCATTTCTTTCCAAGCCAACATCTCTCCACATCAGTGATTTCATGGAATAGAGTAAATCAGAAATCCCAAGTTCAATGCCATGGGGAGTAGCGTCTAATGTGCGTCGTAAGATTCTAGAAGGACGGTGTCGAGACCTTGTTCCGCTTTGAAGTGCGGAACTTGCACCTGCAGCTCCCCCTAACACCATTCCTTCAAGTAGAGAGTTTGAACCCATCCGATTTGCGCCGTGCAAACCACTGCTAGCACATTCGCCAACTGCCCAGACACCCGGAATTGAAGTGCGGGCTTCATGATCAACATGAATGCCGCCAATCATGTAATGCGCACCTGGGCGAACCGGAACGGGGTCTTTTGCAATATCAATCCCAAAGAAACCGCACATCTCGCTTATCCCAGGAAACAAGAGGTGGGGATCACTATCAACTTCTGAAAGGTCCAGATAGACATTAGTATCCTGGGTAGCAATCATCTGCCTGAAAACTGCTCGGCTAACAACATCGCGAGGTGCAAGTTCTGCATCGGGATGAGAAGTTGGCATAAACCGCTCACCATGTCGATCACGAAGGATACCTCCGTGCCCTCGTACAATTTCGCTTATCAACACTCTCGCCGCACCAGCAATGTACAAACAAGTTGGATGAAATTGAAAAAATTCTGGGTCACGAATAGTTGCTCCAGCACGAAAGGCCATTGCAACTCCGTCAGCTGTTGCAATTGTTGGATTTGTGGTTTCTCTATAAAGTTGACCTCCGCCACCTGTTGCTAAAATAATTTGAGTCGACGAAAACAGCACAAGTTTTCCTGAAGCGTCTTGAGCAACAACCCCATACGCTTCACCATCTGCTGTCACAATATCTAGTGCAAAAGTATTCTGAAACGTAGTTATAAAATCATGCCCAGTAATTGCGTTCGTTAAGACACGTTGCATTTCACGCCCAGTTGCATCGCCATGAGCATGTACAACTCGAGCGTGCCTATGTCCACCCTCGCGAGAGCAATCCAAATCACCTTGAGAATTCAAATCAAATTCTGCCCCGAGATATAAGAGTTGGTTTACCGCATCTGGCCCGCGCTTTACGACTGTTTCTACTACAGAGGTGTCGCAAAGACCAACCCCAACTTCAAGCGTGTCTTCAATATGAGATTCAAATGAATCTCCTTTGGTCATAACAGCTGCCATTCCGCCTTGAGCCATGTTGGTATTGCTGTTGTCTAAAGTAGATTTAGTAACTACCGCAACTGTTTTGCCTTCACTAGCCGCTGTAAGTGCTGCTGCATCTCCAGCAACGCCTCCGCCTATTATTACAACATCAAAACGATATGCAGGAATAGAGCGTAGATCAATTTCCAGAAGATGTCGATCGTACTGCATTGTCATGACTTAGACTCCGTAATTTGAATCATGCGCTCTAGTGCTAATTTCGCATCATCAACCATAACAGCTCGTTCATCTCCTGTTAACCGTTGTCGTTTTGCCGTCGTCTCATCCACGGTGTCGCCAGCAAGCACTCGATTCAAATCAGGTGCTTCTCCCTTGCGAAGCAAATCGAGCATACCTGCTAAATGAGGTGGATCATTTCGACTCATCGTGGCACATCCACACCCCGCCTCAGAGGAGGGCACAGAGGTTACCTCAGAGGAGGCCACAGAGGTTACCTCAGAGGTAATATCTGCAAGATGTGCCACTTGGATGCCTCTAAATGCAGCTTGCTCTTTCAAATTCCGAACAAAATGCCCCTCAGTCCCCACCGCGAACTTGCTACCTTGGGGGGAGTCCATCACTTCGTTCCACAAGAAAGCGGTGCTTCCAGAGCCATCTGCAACTTGCACTGCTTCAAGTTTTGATTCAGGGTGAATAATGACGCGCCACCCTTTGTTTTTCCACCAAGCAACTTGTTCAGGAGTAAAGACAGTATGCACGCCGCAGAAACCGCCCCACAAAAACATTTCAGCATCATCGAGACCAGAAATTTCTTCCAATTTCCAATCGATGCCTTCATAGAGTGGATTTGGGAACGTCACTACTTTGCTTAAATCCATACCAAGTTTTGCAGCAGTGTTTCTTCCAAGATGTTCATCGGGAACAAACAGTATTTTTTTGTTTTGCTTCCGTGCCCAGTCAACGACAAGATGCGCGTTAGAACTTGTACAAACGGCACCGCCAGTGCGACCCGCGAGTGCTTTGATTCGACCAGACGTATTCATATACGCAACAACAAGTAAATCATCACCATATTTTGCAAGGAGTTGGTCTTCAATTGGCTTGACCATCCAATCCTTAGCCATCATTTCCATCGTGCAGCCTGCTTTGGGATTGGTAATCCAAACTTGCTGGTCGTCACTTGCTAGCGTTGCAATAGTTTCAGCCATAAAATGAACTGCTGATTCGACAATTACTTTCTTTTCAGGATTTCTTGATGCCTGCAAGGCAAGTGCGTAACTATCTGCAACTTTGCCACCGTAGCGTTCAACCATTTTGACAATTTCCCCACCCATGTAGTAATGAGCGAGCAAAAGCAAACTATCCCCAAAGTGGTCAAGCGCTGGCTTAATGTAACTATCAAGCCACGGAATAACGCTTTCGGGGGTACGATCAGGCAGGGCGATATATTCCTCTGCGTAGGGTTTAAATTCCTCTTGGTACCAGTCCAATGGCAAATCACCTTGGCAAATCGGAATTTCCGGTTGCAAGGTGATGCCTGTGGGTGCTATTGGTTGCGCTCCAGTCATTAACGCGCATTGTACCTCTTTACTTTATGGACAAGGTCCCCAGTTGCCAACGATGATCAAGACGTCTGAAACGTCAACAACGCCATCACCATTGATATCCGCTGAACCAGAGCCACCCCATTGATCGATTGCCAAAAGCAGATCGGAAACAGAAACAGATCCGTCTTCATTGACATCACCATCACATGGTTCGCCGCCGCAATCACCTTCTGGACCGTCGATGAGCAAGTTACCGCTACCCATTGAGGAACTGCCCCAACCGCCGACTCGAATCATGTACATATTTCC
>JASMLY010000034.1 GCA_030748455.1 Phycisphaerales bacterium
TGTACTGTGATGAACTAGATGGGGTTGGTGGTGGACTGTGCACTAGGCACGTAGTCATCGCGGATGACGAACCCAATCTCACATAGCACTTGGTCAGAGAGAAGATCAGGAGAAAAAGATGATAGAAACCGGAATTGCAGAACGAAAAAATCGGCTTGAGCAACTGCTTGAGTTGGCACAAACGTATCGCGGCTGGACACGCCGTGAGCTTGCACAACTTCTTGGGCGTGACCCGACAAAATTAGTACCACAAAGTGGCACCCCTAAAATTGATCTTGTCATTTTTATTGCAGAAATGCTTGATTGGACAGTTGATGAAGTTGCAAGATGGCTCTGTGATGGTGACGTTGAGCAAGAACGCCCCCAACACAAAGTTTCCAAACGATCATTTGAAAACTTAGATGCAAAAGCGAAAAAACTTCACCGAGAAGGTGAGTATAAGCAGATGACTGAAGCTGCCAAATCTGCACTCTTAGTCGCAAAGAATGGGGAAGAGCGAGCGCGTGCATACAATCGAATTGCTGGTGGGTACGATGGTCTTGGTCGATTTAGTAAGGTGTTACACGCAGCCCAAGCAGGACTTCGCGAACACCCCCTGCCAACAAGCCTGCGTTTGCTCTTGAAAACAACTGCTGCAAATGCACATTACACCCTCTGGGAATTAGATGAAGCCCTTGGGATGGCACAACACGTCGTTGATGAATACAAGCTTGCTCCTCCAAATTCAAACAGAGATTTAGTTGCCCAAGCACACGCATGGTTCGTATTGGGACAAACACAACGAAGGTTGCTCGATATTGATACAACAAACGCAATTTCTCATGCAGAACGTGCACGTAAATCTCTCATTCAAGCTGCAGAGTTGTACGAAACGGTTGCAAAACAGATTCATGATTCTTTTGGAGGGATCGCAAACACATGTCGAGGTGCACTTGTTGAAGTTGACGTCATACTTGGTCGTCACGATGCAAGAGAAGCGATCGCTCGAATCGTTGATGGTCTCACACCAGTGATCGATGTTACTGATGTTCAAAAAGGTGATTGGTTAGAAAGTTATGGTTGGTGGTGCATCTTTGGGTGTAACATTGTTCTTCGTCATATTTCCGACGAGAGAGACCTCCAACGATATATGGCTTTGTTTACGAACAAAGCTGATGAAATTGCTGATCGCTTAGATCATTGGGCAATTCGAGAACGTGTGTTTTCCATGCAATTTGAAGGTCGAACGAGACTTGTGGGCTGGACGGGACAGGATATCCCAGTTGTCATCGACAAAGATGACATTCGATTGATCACAGGAACAATGGGTCGATTTCCACAATTTAAAGAAACTGGCTGGTCACTTATCAATACTGGCAATGTTGTAGAAGAATCGTGAGGAGGTTCAACATGACAACAGTACCAAAGTTACTCATTTTTTTAACCATCTTGTTTTGGAGTTCCAATGCTGCAAAAGGAGATATCGCAACCCCAGGTTTTGGAACTACCGAACAAAAATTCTCGTTGTATGGGCATACTGGTCAAGATCCTGCTCCAAAACGCGATGAAGCGTCTTGGGGTGGTCCAAGTTGGACAAATGAAGCGGTAGCAAAAGATCCAGTTCCCTCGAAAGAGGAACTCTTTTCTCCGATGTATGAAGCAAAGCAAACGTTTTCGTACGATCCGACAGTGCATCAAGTTGGTCCTATAGAACTCCACTTTGCACAAGAACACATGCGAGGAGTTACGGCTCCTACGATCCCAATCAATGGGAGCGTTCCTACGCCTCCTGTTTCATTCCTTCTTGTTCTTGGCTTGTTAAAACAACGCCGTAGAGTATCGTAAGAGGCTTTTGTGGAATGCAGCCCCTGCTGCATTCCACAAAAAGCTAGGGACAGATCTCTTTTGGTCGTATGTGTTCACAGCACGTTGCTAGAACGTGTACGCTACAACCATGACAGTGAAATACACCAAAGTTCACAGGTTGATGCAGATTATTACGCTCGTCCAAACGCAACGGGGATGGACTGCCCAAGCACTCGCAACAGAGTTTGATACAACGGAACGAACCATCTTTCGAGACATCAAACAGATTAAAGAACTTGGTATTCCAATCGACAGCGATAGACATAACGGTGGCTATGTCATTAACGGCACGTACTTTATGCCCCCCGTTCGACTGACTATTGAAGAGGCCTTGGCAATGTCTGCGCTTTGTGAAACACTTGCCGACAGTGGTGCCATTCCGTTTATTCGACCTGCGTCTATGGCGATTCATAAAATTCAATCGCAACTTCCCCTAGCCGTTCGAGAAGAGCTCACCGAGCGATTAGAAACCATGCAATTGCGAACTGCTCCAACGATGGATGAAGAGGGCTATGCAGATGTGTACGATACTGCCCAACGTGCGTTGCTAAGAAAGAAAGTATTGAAATGCAAATATGAAAGTATCGGTGGTGGGAATGAAGACGAAGTGTTTTACTTCCATCCCTACGCGCTCTTTTTTGGAACACGAGCATGGTACATCGTAGGGTTCCATGAAGGTAGGGAGGGTGTTCGTACGTTAAAACTCAACCGTTTTCTTCATATGGAACTCACAAACCAAAATTCTGAAGTACCACCCTCCTTTACTCTTGAAAAACATCTTGGGAATGCGTGGAACATGATTCCCGGAGATCAAGAATACAACGTCGCTATCAAATTCAACGCACCTTTTTCCTTAACAGTAAGTGAAACTCGATGGCATCCTACTCAGGATATTGAATGGCACGAAGATGATTCTTGTACATTTTCTTGCACGGTGTCTGGGCTTGACGAAATTGTTTGGTGGGTTCTGGGCATGGGTCCAAGTTGTAAAGTGATTGAACCAAAAGAACTTGCTGATCGTGTGGCGAACCTTGCTTGCGAAATCGCAACTCGGTATTCGTAATCTAGATGCGATCCCTTCTAACTTTGTCTCTCTAGCACGGCTACAAAAAAACCCGTCGTTGTTTGATTTGGGACAATTCTCATAGAATCAGTTACATCGTTTTTGAATGGATTCCCATTCCACTCAGCCAAAGGCGCTGTCGCACTCGGAGGGATACATTGTCGAGGAAGCGCATGCACCTTTGCGTTGATTGAATTTTTTGAAAGTACCCGATCTAGAACACATTCATTTTCTTCTGGAGCAAATGTACATGTCGAATAGACCACCCGACCACCAACTTTTACGCAACGCAATGCGGTACTCAATAGTTGTTCTTGTAACTTTGCTAGTCGACGAATGGCTTGCACATTCCACTTTTGGATTCGTTTTGGTCGATCGAGACGAAACCGGCCTTCTCCACTGCATGGTGCATCAACAAGCACTCGATCAAAGCAGTCTGCATGGGTTTTCCCAAGCCGCTCCCCTTCCCCACACAAGACTTCGACATTGGTTGCATTTTGCCATTGAAGTATTTCTCGCAATCTATACAACCGCTTTCTACTTCTGTCATTTGCGATCAAGATGCCTGCGTTTCTCATCGTTGCTGCAAGTTGGGTCGTTTTGCTTCCGGGAGCTGCGCACATATCTAACACGCTCATCCCCTCTTGCACTTCGAGTGCATTTGCAGCAGCCATGCTTGAAGCAGACTGTATATAGATGGAACCATCTTGAGCACAAGGCAACGTTTGTAAACCACGAATTGTTCCTTGCTCTAATATGTAACCAAGCGGACACCATGGAATTGGAGAAACAACAAACCCACCAGATGCAATTTCTCCAAGTACCTGCTTTTCAGTAGATCGAAGTGTGTTCACACGAAAGACGATCGGTTTTGGATTTGCAAAACTTTGAAGTGTCGATTCATACGATTGTTCGTCTAGAATACTCCGCAATCGCTCAAGAAATTCTTGGGGTAACGCTTCTTCTGCGCATCGAACTGCTTCTTGGTTTTGACAACATCCTTCGGGCATCTGAACTGATGAGTGTAAGGGTTTCAGAAGAACTCGTCTTGAATTTCCTTACGGATTACGCAACAACATGAAGAATCGCAATGTCCTCGTCAAGATTACCAGAGAGCAATTGGACGTCGCATTGCAAATACCGAAGTGACGCAAGTTCATCCTGCCGCATCTGCTCGGTTGATATCAAGCGTTGCGCGTTCTGTTGCCGCCTGATATGTGCTCGCGTTCGAAGTTGATCACGAGGATCTTGGGGCGTATGCGTCACTTGCCTCCCCGCATGAGGTTTTGTTAGGGATTCTAGCCCTCGGAGAGATTCCAACCCTCGGGAGGATGCGACCCCTCGACTTGCTCGTTGGTATGAATTAGATGTTGGATTGATTGTTCGAATACCCATTGTCTGTTCCTTTCACTGTTCTTCGACTCTTGCGAGAAGATCGTACGGATGAGCACAACCACGCAAAGGCTCTCCACCATGGAGCCCGTACCGGTGCCTGAGTAGTATCGTCGAGCCCCCTGACACCATTATGTCACCCCTTACTAGGGTTTTGTTCGGGTTTTCATTCCTCCGATACCCAACCCCCTTCATGTGTCAGCTATCTGATGGATCCAGCCCGAGGGTGCCCTGTGCAAGACTCGCTCAGTTTGAGGCGAAGCCGAACAATTGACCGAAGGGTTGGCGGGATTTGCTGCAAATCACGCAGCCGTGGCTTTGCCACGGCACACGGGGCAGTCAAAGGAAAAGAGGCAAGCCCTTGGCTTCCCTCTTTTTCAAGAATGCCCTGTGCAAGACTCGAACTTGCGACCCGCTGATTAAGAGTCAGCTGCTCTGCCAACTGAGCTAACAGGGCTACAAGGGAAGTGTACCAACTCAATAACCAAACAAGCCTCATCATACATGCAGAAAATCGATTTGCTGCAAATCACGCAGCCGTGGCAACGCCACGACGCACAGGATGAATGCACTGGGGGTGAATGTACTGTAGTAACTGATAGAGTTACACCGCTGCCGTTACTTCGGCAGCTTTTTGCGATGCCTCTTCAATACAGTCTATTGCTATTTGTAATTCTTCAATTGTTGTCGTTCGTGCAAAACTAAATCGAACTGTACCCCAAGCACCAGCATCTAGACCAAGTGCTGCAATGACTGAAGATTCTTTAAATGCCCCACTTGAACACGCAGATCCAGAAGAGGCATAGACGCCTCGTTCGGACAACATAAGTAAGAGTAGCTCACCCTTAATCTCAGGAAAGGCGATGGAGGATGTGGTCCAAGCACGAGCTGTTCCACTTGAGTTGATTCGTATGGCGGGCAATCTATCTTTGAGCAAGGTTTCAAACTGTTTTTTTGTTTCGGTCATTGCTTCTATGTTTTCAGGTGTCAACCATCGAGCTGCTTCATCTGCTGCAACTCCAAACCCTGCGATCGCCGGTACATTTTCTGTTCCACCTCTGCGTTTTCGTTCTTGAGGGCCGCCCATCACCAACGGTGTAACTGTAATACCAGTTCTTGTATACAGCGCACCAACACCCTTTGGTCCATGAAATTTGTGCGCAGCAAATGATAGAAAATCTACTTCAACATCTCGCACATTCACGGGCATTTTCGCAACCCATTGTGTACCATCAGAATGGATAAGCACATCGAATTGTTTGCAAAGGTCTACCGCAACTTCGATTGGCTCGATGACGCCAGTTTCATTGTTGCACCACATCAACGACACGACAGCGATCTCGTTTGCCTGATCTCTAAGGAGTTTTTCAAGTTCTTCCATGCACATCACTCCATCAGAGTCATTTGAAATTTTCACAACTCTATACCCCTGCCCAACCATTGTTTCAGCCATTTCAGCGACAGCTGCGTGTTCTAGTTGACTCGTAACGATGAGCTTTCGATCTGGCCTTGATTCGCATGCAGAATGCAATGCGAGATTCGCCGCTTCAGTGCCTCCCGAAGTGAATGTGATTTCTGCTGGAATCGCGTGAATAAGATTTGCAACTTGTTCTCTGGCAAGGTCAACGAGTTGTCTTGCTTCTTGACCAATTCGGTGAATGCTTGATGGATTTCCCCAATGTAATTGCATCGTGGACTGGACGATTTCATCCACTGATTCAAGGGGTTTCGTGGTCGCATTATTATCGAGATAGATTGTTGAAGAAGTCATAGAACAGAATCATACCGAAGTGGATGAAATTATGGAATTGACGTGGGATTCAACGGATGGGATCCGCTTGCAACTATACCAAGCAAGAAATGCGATTCCTCCACATACAACAAATAGATGTTGGGGATGGTCTCCAAACAAAGGTCGCATCAACCAATAGGCGAGAGAACCGACTCCCATGAATAGAAATGAAAGTGCATTGCAAGAGGCTAGCACACGACCGCGATGATCTGGATTTGGCAACATTTGCATCAATGATTGGAGTGGTACAGCATAGAGCCCAGCAGAAAACCCTAAACAAAACATCAACACAACTGTTCCTAAATAGTTTGGAGAGACAAACCCTGCAATACACAGAACTACCCCCATGCAGATCGCTCCAATGCGAGAGACATCAATTCTGATTCTGGATTTCGATACAAAACCAGTCGTCAGTGATCCCAATCCAACTGCGACTCCTAGCGTAGCAAGAATGTATGAAATCTTGGCGTCACTGACTTGCAATAGATCACCGAGTTCCGTCACAACGAGAAGTGCAAGGGTTGCAATGAGATAAAAGAGAGACCAAGAAAGTGCACCTGCAATAAGTGGAGAACCCCACGCCCATTTTGCGGTCTTTATGTACGTCTCAAGCGGGTTGATTGTGAGTTTTGTTGTTTCACTTGTAGGGGAGAGCGGTGGCAACAATACGATCGCAAGAAATCCAATAACCGCAACACTTAGGAGAGAAACACCTGGCAACCAGAGATGCAATAATTGTTCTGTTTCTTTTAATCCATCACTGACTGATCCTGCCACAAGCATTCCGAAGATCACAGCGATATTGGTCGTCATATTGAGAATCCCATTCGCTCTGCTAACTCGATCAAGGCGAACAATTTCGGGAATCATGCCATACTTCGCTGGGCTAAAAAAAGTAGACTGCGTTGCAAGAAGGATCATCGAACAAAGCGTAAGCCACAGATTCGAGGTTAAGAATCCGATTCCCGCAGCAAGAGCAAGTGGAACCTCCACTCCCTTCATTGCAACTGCAATTGTCCGTTTTGAATATCGATCTGCAAGAGGTCCCGCCCAACCAGAAAAGAGGATGAAAGGCACAAACAAACAAAGTGCTACGAGCCCTTGCCCCCCTTCACCGAGTCGACCTTCCCAGATCCCTCTAACGACTGCAAAACTCAATAGTGTTTTCAGAATGTTGTCATTCGCCGCGCCCATAAATTGAGCAACAAGCAGCGCGGAGAGACCATTTTTTCTGTTGCCATTGCTCTGCACGCTTGCACAATAGCATACGTTGTCGGGTACGACGTTGGGTACGCCAAGAGGTGGTATGAAAAAAGGCACGATGCGCTCGCATCGTGCCTTTTCTAGAACAAAGATATTGTTAACTATTTCGTAGGATCTACAAGCTCTGCGGCTTGATCGGTTGGATCTGTATTCGTCTGAGGCATCTTGTCACTTGCTGCTACACCACGGGCAACAAGCACCTTCGCTTTGATCTCTTCAAAAAGAGGAGGGTTCTGGGCAAGAAACTGCTTGGAGTTTTCACGTCCTTGTCCAAGTCGAGTTTCACCGTAACTAAACCATGAACCGCTCTTCGCCACAATGCCATCTTCTACAGCAAGATCGATTAGATCACCGGTTGTACTGATGCCCTCGTTAAACATAATGTCAAACTCAGCGGCTCTGAAAGGAGGTGCTGTTTTGTTTTTCACGATACGTGCACGAACACGATTACCGATTGGAGCATCACCATCTTTAATGGAGCCAATTCGGCGAATATCAACACGAATAGACGAATAAAACTTTAATGCACGACCACCTGGCGTCGTTTCTGGACTTCCAAACATCACGCCGATTTTTTCACGGAGTTGGTTTATAAAGATCACCATGCAATCGCTCTTTGCAATCGCACCCGTCAATTTTCGCAGCGCTTGACTCATCAGTCGTGCTTGTAGGCCAACATGCGTTGCGCCCATTTCGCCTTCTATTTCTGCCCGTGGAATAAGCGCTGCAACGGAATCAACAACAACAACGTCAACTGCGTTCGATCGAACAAGCATTTCACAAATTTCTAATGCTTGTTCACCTGTGTCGGGCTGTGAAACAAGAAGGCCATCAACATCGACGCCTAATTTCTTTGCCCATACGGGATCAAGTGCATGCTCCGCATCGATGAATGCGGCAACACCTTCTTTTTGTGCTTGCGCAACTACGTTCAATGCAAGTGTTGTTTTACCTGAAGATTCGGGACCAAACACTTCAATCACTCGACCACGAGGCATGCCATTGCCACCAAGCGCTAAATCGAGGCTGATCGCGCCAGTCGAAATTGCAGGGATATCTCCACAATCGTCACCACTGAGCCGCATGATCGCCCCGCTACCAAATGCTTTATCGATTTGAGACAAAGCCCGATCAAGCGCCTGCACTCTCCCCTTTTCTTCCATGGTCGTCTTTGCCTTCGACCCCTTTGCTGCCTTTGATTTTGCTGCCATGCTGCT
>JASMLY010000035.1 GCA_030748455.1 Phycisphaerales bacterium
AACTTGACGTAGAGGCGTTGTAATAAGACACTGTCCAACCAATGATCGGTGTCGACTCTCGGCTCCGTGGTAATGTAAATGTTCGCGTTTCATCTACGCGTTTGGAGGTAGCCCACATGGCTATTCGAAGCGGCGCCGGAACAGGTGTCATCGTATCACTAGTTGTATTTGTACTCACTACCGTGTTTCTACTTGTATTGAGTATTGTCTTTTACACAAGCAAGGCAGACCAAAAAGAAATTGCAGATCAGGCGAAGATAGATTTAGAAACATTTATCACTTCTCAAGAGCAAAACCTCGATTCATTTCAACGAATTGTCGCATCCGCTAAAGCTGATCGAGTCTCTGTTGCTGCGTACCTCAATGGAGACCTCGAAAAGATTCGAACTCTTGTATCTGGTTCCCCAGACACTTCAACCGAGAGTATCAAAACACAATTTAGTAATGAACTAAGTACTGGTGGCTCACTTTTCCTTGCTTTTGATCGACTCAACCGACAAGTACAAGAACGCCAACAAGAACTGGATTCTCGCATTTCTGAATTAAGCGCAGCCAGAGAACAGATTGCTTCTCTAGAGGAAACCATTCGCAACGCAACTGCAGCAAATATGCAAGCGATCGAAGCATCTAAAAACCAGTGGAATGACATCCAAAATGAATCGGAGTTACTCGCTCAAAATATGGATGATCATTTCGAAAGCCGCGTTCAACGCGACGACCGCCTCTTAGGTGGCAAAACCACACAAATTTCACAGTTAAAAAGTGAAAGAGATCGTCTCATCAAGGAAAAAACAATTCTTGCAAATGACGCGGCTGATTTAAGAGATCAGGTGAACGCAAGCAGAATGTCGTCAATCGATCCAGCGCTTCTCGTTGATGGCAACATCCTAGATGCAACTGCAACTGACCGAGTCTTCGTTGATATTGGGTCAAAAGACCACATCGTTCTCGGTATGACGTTTGAGATCTACGATGACCCATCTCAACTTCGTGTCAACGAAGATGGCGAGTTGCCTCGTGGGAAAGCCTCCATTGAAATTATCAAAGTTGGTGAGACTACGGCGACTGCAAAAGTTACACGATCAACTCCTGGACGCCCAATCGTTAGAGATAACATCATTGTAAATGCCGTTTTCGATCCAAACTATCGATACAAATTCATGGTGCATGGTCTGTTTGATGCCGATGGTGACGGGGTTACCGAACACAACAACTCATTTATCAAAGACCGAATCGCATCCTGGGGTGGTATCGTTGTTGAAGAACAAGATATTCTTCCTGGCGATCTTGATTTCCTTGTCCTAGGTGTACAGCCACTCGAGCCAAGACCACTCCCTCGAAATGCAAGCGATGTCATGATTGATGAATATGCACGGAAGCAGCAAGCATATTCAAACTACAGTTCACTTCTTGAGCAAGCACAAGATGTCAAAATTCCTGTACTTAATTCCAATCGACTGCATGTACTTACAGGTCAAGCAGGGAATTAACCCCTACGGTTTTCAGTGCCAACCCTGTTGTTGGCGAAACGAGTCCTAACGTGGCACGGAATCAATCTGCACTTGTCAACTGGTCGCAGTACATTCCCCTGCGTGTTTTGGCATCGATCATTGGGTGCTCACCTATTTCGCTCACTATGCGAAGTGCTTCTCTTGTTGGAGACACGTATTTTAAATGTGTCAAGCGTAGACGGGTCGGGGCCATGGAAAACATTGCAAGAAGTTTTCCAGAGTGGAACCAACAATTAGTTGAGGAAACTGCACTCAAATCAATGCGGCACATGTTCCAATTGTTCCTTGCAGAAGCAGTGCAAATGCCCTCACTCGTGACACCATCCACGTGGCAAAAATACATATCATTTAAAGGCGTTGAGAAGATAACCCAGCGGCTTGTTACCAATCAACCAACTATTTTTATTACGGGACATTGCGGGAACTGGGAGTTACTTGGTTATGCACTTTCTGTTCTTGGGCATCCAATCTCTGCAGTTGCAAGACCTCTTGACAACCCCTTGATCAACGACTGGGTTCTCAACATACGACAAAAATACGGTATGCAAATTATTACAAAATGGGGGTCTGTTCCCGTTTTACAAGAGACAATCTCTCGAGGCGAAAGCATCGGGTTCATTGCAGACCAAAACGCTGGGGGTAAGGGTATGTTCGTCCCATTTTTTGGAAGGCTTGCTTCTACGTATAAGTCGATTGGTTTGCTTGCAATGCGGTATGAGCTCCCAGTTGCATGTGTGCACGCAAAACGCCTTCGGGGACAATTCAAGTACGAGGTTTCCCTCACCGATTACATCGAACCTACCGATTGGGTTGATCAATCAGATCCGCTGTACTACATCACAGCACGGTACAACCGCGCAATTGAAACGATGGTTAGAAATGCTCCCGAACAATATCTTTGGCTACACCGAAGGTGGAAAAGCCGTCCGCTCCACGAACTACAGAACGACCCTATACCAAAACGACTTCGAAACCAACTCGAATCGCTCCCGTGGTTGCGTGACAGGGAACTTGAAGCACTCATCAGGTGATAGGATGCGTATATGGGACGACTTGATGGACACACCATACTGATCGTTGATGATGATGAAGATATTCTCGCGTCGATGGAACTCGCCATGCGTGCAGAGGGGGCAAGCACACTGACTGCCGAAGATGGCACAGAGGCTGTCTCAGTTTGCACAGCGCAAAATCCTGAAGCAGTTATTCTTGACATGATGTTGCCAAAACGTTCTGGATTTTTGGTTCTTGAAGAATTCCAAGCAATGGAAAACCCGCCAGTCGTTGTGATGGTCACTGCCAATGAAGGAAAACGACATATGGCGTATGCTACGGCATTGGGCGTGCACGCCTATCTCATCAAGCCTGTTGGGCTCGACCGCCTCATTGAAACAGTGTGCTCCCTCCTCAAGAAGAAAGAAGATTCATGAGCAAGCACTTTGTCGTACAAGCAAGACTAGAGGAAGGTTCAGACCAAAGACCTTCTCTTGGAACCCGTGAACAAATCCTTGAAGAACTTTCACACTTCAACACCATGCCCGAAATAGAAGGGGATGATATGTTGTGGGGTCCGGGAATCCGAATAGAACTTCCCCCCTCAGATGGCGAAGTGCACCAAATGTTGTTACACATTGTTGAAGATGAAATTGCCTGGCAACCAATTTCCAAACTCGCCCGTCATTTCAAGTGGTGTGTCACCGATCTTGAAACTGGGCGCAAGTTAACCCAATAACTACGAAACCGAAAAATATGTTTTTGTTCGTGTGGGCATTACCGCTTCATCGAATGGAGTGTCATAAAAACGTCGTCAACTGCTGCATCAAAACGTTTTGGGCCATGGTTAAAACACACTGTGGTTACACCTTGAGCTGCGAGTGCCGCAATATACATCGATGCAGCATTTGTAGGTAAACCAACAACTCGGATCTCTGAACCATCTTCTATGATTGCCCTCGCTGCTGCAAGCGCACGGTCTCTGTCGGTAAACACCATCGCGAGAGGCTCGTCGTTTTCAAATACAACCCAAGGCACAGATGAGTGAGCGCTCCCACACTGGACAAAATACAGCGTCTGCATTGAAGAAATTTCCTTCCATACACGTTGCTTTGTTTGAGCAGTTTGTTTGCGTTGAAACGAATCGATAAGTTGATCAATTGTGTGTTGTTCAATTCTAACCATGTTAGGCACTCCAGCCAATTGTTTGTCATCCTGACAAGTGTGTCCCTGCTGTCGAAACTCTGGGATTAGGGGGAAGTAGATCACAGCCCAATGCCAGAGTTCCTACACGCAGGAGAAAGTTCGTTCACCTATACAACTCCTACGTGAGCGTTCCCTTTCATGTTCTGAGCTCTTTTGTGTATTAATTACACCCCCGTTTACTTGTCTTTACATTGCAAGGCTTTAGTAAACGTCTTGAACCGTGCACAACCTCTCCCTTTTTGTATCAAGGGTTGGGACACATGCAATAAGTGCTTTTGTATAGGTATGCGAAGGTGTACGCAACACTGTATTTGTTTCTCCCTGCTCGATTATTTTCCCAGAACGCATCACACAAACACGATCCGCTATTGCAGGAACTAGGCATAAATCGTGTGTAATAAACAACGTGGCCATTCCACGTTTCTTCTGAAGGGTCTGTAACAAACTCACAATTTGCATCGACGTTGATGCATCAAGTGCGGTTGTTGGCTCGTCCGCTATCAATAACGTGGGCTTACAAGCAAGTGCTATCGCAATCACAATTCTTTGCCGCATCCCACCAGAAAACTCATGAGGATATGCATGGAACCGAGTTGACGAAATACCTACTTCTTCAAGAAGAGCAACAGAATCTTGTTTGGCTTGCCGGCGAGAAACTGATTCGTGTGCGACTATGGTTTCAACTAATTGCTCGCCAACTGGAAAAACGGGGTTTAGTGATGTCATTGGTTCCTGAAAAACCATGGCTATCTTTTTGCCTCTCACTCGTTGCAATTCTTTACGAGTCATTGAACAAATATCTGTATCTTCGAACAAAATAGAACCACGTACATTGGTGTTCTTGGGTAACAATCCCAGAACAGAGAGCGCGGTTAAACTTTTTCCACTTCCTGATTCGCCGACAATTGCTAGCGACTCGCCCCGTTCCATCGATAGAGAGTCCAAATCAACTGCGACGTGATTCCCAAATGAAATGTGTAGATTCTGGATCTTAAGCATGCATCCCCCTCGTTTGCTTTGGATCAATGTATCTTTTCAACCGCTGCCCTACTGTATTAATCCAAACAAGTGTTGCAGCAATACACAGACAAGGCCAAAGTAACAACCACCACCTTGAATGTACTGTATTTAACTGACTCAATCCATCTGCAGCAAGATTTCCCCAACTCGGAAGTGGCTCTCTTATTCCTATTCCGAGAAAACTAAGAAATGCTTCAGAAAGAATCGCGGTTGGAACAGTTAGTGTTGCATACACAACGATGGTACCGAGAATGGATGGCAACAGGTGGTGTGTAAACAGTCGCACCCGTCCCACCCCAATTGTTTTAGCTGCGTCGATTGACGGCCGCCTTCGTAGGCTTAGGATTTGGCCTCGAATCACTCGAGAAACGGTGAGCCAACTCACCGCACCGATTGCGAGCAGCAACGCAAGGACGTGTATCATTTCTCTGAGTATTGGTGATGTCACCACACCCTGCTCTACGAGTCCATGCACGGCGACAGTGATCAAAACCACAAGCATCACTGCGGGTAAACCGTACAGGACGTCTACAATTCGCATCATCGCAGCATCTACACGCTTGTTTCCTAGACCAGCGATGGTCCCCCAAAGGGTTCCAAGAACAACGGACACGAACGCGGCCGTGATCCCAAGAGCAAGACTAATTACACCCCCAACAATACACCGAGAAAACACATCCCTTCCAAGTTGATCCGTTCCAAAAAAGGTAAAGAGTTTCGCGTGGTCGTCATCGGGTTGTTGTGCCCAACTTGGTGGAAGAAGTGCTGCATCAACATTTGTCCGCTCAAATCTTCTTCCATTTCCATCATCCGAGATTGACCAAGCAAAGCCAACACCGAGAGTGATGCTAGCGCAGACTAAGGCAAGAATCCAATTTTTGTGTTTCGAAAGTATGACGCGAAACATGCACAAATAGTACCCGACCTCTAGGAAGCACGAGTACGAAGATGGCTCTGCGTTACTCTTGTTCTGGGGTTGAAGCGTTTTGAAGGATTCTTTCTACGTGCTCTTCTACAACTTCATCGAAGTTTTCACTTGTAGATTCGATTTTCTCGCGCATCGCAGCAATGTGGCGTTCGAGCCGATTGATACTCAATGTTTGAGCGCGAATACTCAAGGCAGTTTTTGCTCGTACTAGCCCTCGAAGCGAAGCGATCTGCGCTTCTGAAACTTTTCCGTCAGGGCCGAGATTACGAATTGACTTTGTAATCTGATAGATTTCGCCATCAAGTTTTAACTCGCTAACTTTCACTTCGAACAATTCCGGGTCTGACTCTTTCAATTTCACAAGAGAGCTAAGATTTCTGCCCTGTCTACGCATCACCGAACGCAACGCGTCTGGGTCGTCGTGGCACAAACAACGAAGCTGTTCTGCGAGTTCGGGGTCTATTTCCTTCGCAACATCCATCATTCGACCAAGCATTCTTGGATGCATTTCGCCCATGCTCCCGCGATCACTCGTCTCACCACGCTCTCCGCGCTGACCACGCTTCATTTGATCACGCTCGAGGGGATTTCCAGCGCGTGGATTACGACCATCTTCTTCTGGGAATGATTGCAAAAGACTCACCTGAGTGAAACATGCCTCTGTGCAACCTAGTTCTTGTGAGACGAAACCAAGTGAAGCTAGTGTGAACATCATTGAAGCCCCGAGTAGAATTGCTGGTTGCATGTTCATCACTCCATTATTCATTCAGTAAACCATATTGCCATAACTCAAGATCTTCTCGAAGCCCATTAAACTCGGATGCGATCGCAACAAAATCTAGTTCGCGTGTATCAGTAAGGTACGCATACTCACCGAGATTTAAATCTTCAAGTAAATATCCTTCCTCCTCGACGCTCAACAACTGGTTGTTTTGAACAGCAATGGTACGCGTTGGTTGCGGAGCAGTGGTTAGATCCATTCGAAACGCTACGAGTACAGCAAACACAACGCAGGCTGCAAGAGCAAGGCGTTGCATTTTGACGGCAAAGCCGACACGACCAATGACAGGAGATTCAGCACGAAGGTCTGTCACCGACGCAGAAAATACTCGGTCTTGAAGACCTTCGGGTGTTGCTACATGTGTTGCTTCAGAAAGGAGTGCGGCGAGTTCAGATGATTGTGAAAGAAGAGGAGCAGATGCTGCCATCACTCGATCTGCAAGACCTTCGGGTTGCATTGATTCCGAACTTTTAGAAATCAACGCATCGAGTTGTTTGCCAGCTCCAAGAAGATGCGACGATGCGTGCAGTACCCGATCTGCAAGTTCAGAAGGTTCTTCTGGGGTATGTACATCAGAAAGTGCCTCTGTAAGCATTGCTTCAAGTTGCAGTTCTTGTGCATCAAATTGGTGGTTTTCGTTCTTCATATCTCATTTGGGAGAACGCCAAACTACGGCGTTGATTGCCCCTCCATTGAATCAATCTCATCAGTACCGGAAACATCCATATAGGTTCTCAATTTTGCCAAAGCTCTGTGTTGGCGTGCTAAAACTGTCCCTAGGGGTTCACCAAGTACCTCCGCGATCTGTTTGTAACTTAATCCAGCAGAATGCCGCATATGGATAATGTCTTGATCTTGGCTAGAGAGCTGCAAAATAGCCGCCCTGAGCCGTTTGACTTGGCTCCTCGTCTCATCTAGTTCTCCCAAATTAGGATCGTGGACACCGCTTGCTAGGACTCCAATCGTCTCATTTTCCATGGGGACTGCGTGGCGTTTTTGCCGTCGCATCTCGTCTCGGAGTCGATTGACCGCTATCTGAAAAAGCCAAGAAACGAACTTGCCTGATTCGGTATAGTCGGAAAGTTTCACAGCAACAGTACAAAACGTCGATTGGGTGATCTCTTCAGAGAGCTCGTCATCGCCGCATTTTGACTTAATCAACGCAAAAACACGGTGTGAAAATGCATCGACAATTTTTCTCCACGCTATTTCATCCCCTGTTGCAGCTGCAGTAAGAGCGTCGTGAAGTTCTTGTTTTTCAAGTGAAATTGCCATAAATGAAAACGAGTGCGTAGTTGAACGTCTGAGAACTTATCAGATTGCCCTGTGTTTGGCGATACCTAGCCTAGGCAAGCCCCATACAATTCGCCACTTCATGGATTCGATCTTCACATTTGCAGAGAATTTTTACCCAATTTCACTTGTTGTTGGGATTGGATTGCTCATTCTTGGCGGTAATTTGCTCGTCGAAGGTGGTGTGGCGATTGCAAAGCGGCTTGGGGTGAGCACACTCGTGATTGGATTGACAATTGTTGCCTTTAGTACCAGTTCACCCGAATTAGCGCTCAATGCAGTTGCTTCCTTCAACGATCACGGGTCGTTGTGCTTCGGAAACATCATTGGATCAAACATCGCAAACATTGGATTAGTGCTTGGGATCGGAGCATTGATTTGTCGCCTCCCAGTAACAGGGCGAATCGTAAATTGGGAGTTTCCCTGGCTCGTCTTTGCCTCGTTTGCAATCTTCATCACCACACTCGCATCGTATTTCATTGATCTTCCATTCTTCCACGACCTAGGGATACCTTGGGCAATTTTCTTTCTCTTGCTGTTTACTATCTCAATGTGGAAGTGGTTCCGATTAGGAAAAAGTGAGTCGGAAGTTGCAAAACAAAGTAGTGACGTGACACCTGAGGGGACGGGCTCTTCGATTACAGCGTGGGCCATGCTGCTCGGAGGCTTGGTGTGCCTCGGAACCGGAGGAAAAGCAACTGAGATCGGCGCAGTTGTCCTTGCAACCCAAATGGGTATCAGTCAGATCGTTATCGGTGGCACCGTTGTTGCAATCGCAACAAGTTTGCCTGAAGTCGTTACCACAGTCATTGCTGCGAAAAAAAAACACCCAGACCTTGCCGTTGGAAATGTTGTGGGTTCAAACCTGTTCAATATCTTGTTTGTTCTACCGATCACAATGCTCATTCGTCCAATTGAAATTGCACCGTCCCCTGAACCGTGGGTATACCTTGGTGTGATGCTTTTGATCACGATCATCGCCTGGAGAATGACACTCGACGATCGAGTGAAAGCGAAAGAAGGTGGGGTTCTACTCGCGCTCTATGCGTGCTTCTTGGTTGGGATCACTGTTTGGAAAAGTATTGGTTAACCCAATAGCGCTAGATCGTTAAGTCGGAAAAATCGTCATCAGTTGCAAACGGATCAGTGTTTGTACCTTGTGGGACAACAGCTGCGAATCCACTGCCACTAGGCGGTGTTACGTCTGTCCGATCATAGAATCTTGTGCAACTTCCTTCCCAAGTTAGTTTAATCGTAGTAGTTGGTCCATTCCGTTGTTTCGCAACGATCAACTCTGCAAGAGATTGTTTGTCTTCGTTCTCTGCGATCCAATCAGGGTCGTTTTGATGATAGTACGATTCACGATGCAACATCGTGACAACGTCCGCATCTTGTTCGATGGAGCCTGATTCGCGTAAATCACTCATGCGAGGTCGGTGCCCTTCTCGTTGTTCGGCTGCACGATTGAGCTGACTCAGACAGATCACGGGGACATTCAATTCTCTTGCAAGGGCTTTGATGCCACGACTAATCTCGCTGACTTCTTGTTGGCGTGACTCTGCACGTTTTCCACTCGTCATCAGTTGCATATAGTCGATCACAACAGCACCGATGTCATGGGATTGTTTTAACCGTCTTGCCTTCGCTCGAAGTTGCATAATGGAAAGGCTAGGTGTGTCATCGATGTAAAATGGAGATTGCATGAGCTCGTCACAAGCGCGAATAATTGCTTGCATGTCACTCTCGCTTAGCATATTCCTTCGTAACTTATGACCAGAAACTGCTGCTCTTGAACTCAATAGACGCTGAACCAATTGCTGGCGGCTCATCTCCAAACTGAACATCCCCACTGCAGTTCCTGCCATTACCATATTTTCTGCAATATTCAGAGCAAGCGCTGTTTTACCCATCGATGGTCGTGCAGCCACAATAATCATTTCGCCTGGTTGAAGGCCACTTGTTATTTCATCAAGGTCACTGTATCCAGTAGCCACACCTGTGATCACTCGGCCATCATTCTTCTCGATCTGTTCAATTGCTTCATTGAGAAGTTGTTCTAACGATTCTGCGTGGCGTTGTTCAGATTGCTGTGCAATACTAAAAATACGGCTTTCTGCAGTATTCAATACTTCTTGCGGTTCGTCTGGCATTGCGTAGGCGTCTTGAAGAATGCTTCCTGCCGCTGCAATCAACTGCCGAATGACTGATTTTTCTTTCACTAACCTCGCATAGTGCGTCGCGCTAGCCGCACTTGGCACTGCATTTGCGACTTCAAGGAGATAGTCAACTCCGCCGACTGCCTCGAGAATATCACGATCTGATGCAAGTTGCTGTAGTTGCACGAGATCCACGGTGGAATACTTGTTATACAACTCCACCATCACATCAAAAATGAGCCCATTTGCTTTGTTAAAAAAGTCGTTTGCACCTTGAATAACTAGCTGTACATCATTCAACACCGATGGGTCGATGAGCACAGAGCCAAGCAAACTCGCCTCTGCCTCTACAGCGTTTGGCTGTCTGCCATCGAGCAACTGCCCAATCGCTTCATGTTTCGCGCGGGGTTGCGGAGTCTTTGTTGTGTGGTGTTGTTCGCCCATCCTTGAGCACCTTACGTTGAATTCGGGTTCTGTGGATGCAAACGACAGGTCATCCACGCAATACGCACATCGACTGCGAGCAATCTATTCCAAGAAGTGGTTATGCTGGTGTTGCCTGTACTGTGTTCTGTGTCACAGTTTCGACAATAGGCATTTCGTTAGTTTCACGAGGAAAATCGACCGCAGCTTTCATTACTTTTCCCGGTTTGAATTTCACAGTTCGTCTTGCAGGAAC
Source organism: Phycisphaerales bacterium (assembly GCA_030748455.1). The sequence goes on from JASMLY010000035.1 coordinate 10,568, forward strand.
TGGTACTCGTTCAAGTGTTTTAGGATTCTGAGCCATACGTGGAGCACGTTCATTCAATTCAAAAACACCAAAGTTTCGGAACTCTAACCGGCGACCTTCACTGAGTTCGTGGATCACATCATCGAGGAATCTCTGGACGATGAGGCGAACATCATTTCGTTTAAATCTTGTTTCATCTGCAATTCTGTCAATCAAATCTTTTTTCGTCGTCGCCGTGTTTGATGTTGTCATGTTCCACAACCTCTACTTTCTTTGATTCAGTTATCTGCAAGATTTTATGCAATGAGCATCACACGCCATCTCTATTCCAAGGAGCAAAGGAAGAGAGTAAACAACGCGCGGTGCGTTGTGCGAAGCACACACTGCGAGTTGTTTCATCTCTTCTAAGTGTATAGGCAAAGCTCCCTTTACTTCTCTCTCTACACGCTGGCTCTCAATCCAACGCCATTGTACTTCCAAGCACAACGAACTTAGTATGGTGATTTTCTTGCCAATCGTCAAGACCTTTCTTGCAAAGTCAAGATAATCTTGCAATCTTTGTGAGGCGCATGGAACTCCACGCATCTATCATTTCTGAGAATTACTCAGTTCTGCCACAGGAAAAAGAGAAAAAAACACACGTTATTTGAGCAAAATCGCGGTTCGAGTATTTTTTTTACTTGGATTGCTAGCAAAGCGCGGGTATTATCCCCCGCCCGAGACATTGGTCGATATTGGGAATACCACTATGAATATCATTATTTGCGGTGCCACTGAAACCGGCGCCCACGCAGCAGAATTTTTCGCCTCACGAGGATCAAACGTCACCGTTGTTGATACCAATCTTGCTGCGCTTGAATCGTTAGGTGAAACATTAGATATCGCCACGCTCACAGGTCAACCTGCTGCTGCGAACATTCTCAAACAAGCTGGTGCGAGTGATGCCGATGCAATCATCGCAGCAACAGAGGTAGATGAAGTCAATTTACTCTGCGCTTCCACCGCATCGTATCTTGGAACTGACCGGACGTTCGCAACGGTGACGCACAGTACTTTTTTGGATCGAGAAACGCTCGATTATTCACAGATTTTTTCAGTCGATAGTCTTGTCTGTCCTGCATACTCTACAGCCAAAGCGATCGCATCAAGACTACGTAATCCTGCGGCGATTACAGTCGAACAACTTGCAGGTCACACCATCGAAGTGCAACTCTTTGAGGCAAGTAGAGGTGCTAGCGGACTCGGTCGTCGTCTTGCAGATGTAGAACTCCCAGCGGGTGCGCGACTCGCAGCCATCACACGAGGAGAAGACACATATTTGCCAAGTGGGGTGAGCACTGTTGATGCGGGTGACCAAGTTCTCCTCGTTGCAAATTCCGATGTCTTCCATGAGGCACGTCGTTTGTTTCGATCAAAAGATGCAGGCAGACGAAACGTAGTCATCATGGGTGGCTCACCGATAGCAGTCTGGTTATGCAGAGCCCTCAAAAACCGTGGGTTCACAATTCGCCTCTTTGAAACAGAGCGAGAACGAGCAGAAGAGCTCGCAGAAAAACTCCCGTGGGTGACCGTATTCCAATCTGACCCAACTGATCCTGGTGTGTTTACTGATGAACACATTGAACACGCAGACGCATTTGTAGCCCTCACGAAGGATGAGCACAACATTTTGAGCTGCGCTTGGGCTGCAAGTTTGGGAGTTGATCAAACATACCCCGTCGTTCGGAGATCCGATTATGGTCCCTTTATTGAGGCGATGGGAATCACCAAAACGTTCAATCCTCAAGATCTCGCGGTTCGTGAAATCGAACAGCGGTTTGTTCGTACAAGATTGACACAAGTTGCAGAGCTCGCCTCGGGTGCACTCTCTATCTACCGAATACGTGTAGGTCGAGATGCCTCTGTCATTGGTACACCACTTGCAAAATTGGATCTCATGCCTGATTGTATGATCGTCGTCCTCGAGCACGATGAACACAACGGGGTTGTCCCTTCTGCGAGTGAAGTGTTGCAAGAAAATGATGTTGTGTTCGCCGTCGTCAGACGTGGATATGAACAGGAATTAGGCAAGTTATTTGCCGTGAAATAGTGGTATGAATTACCGACTGATTCTCAGACAACTTGGATTGCTAGTGTTCGTTCTCAGTGGGTTGCTGTTACTCATCTGGGGTTGGTCTGCTATTCAATTTGAACTGATCGAAGACCGATCGCTTGCAACTCACTTGCCGATTTTGCTCTCTGCAGCATTCGGGATTGCTCTTGCTAGCGTGTTTCTCATTCTTGGAAAGAAGCGATCAACTGAACAAGGCACAGGGTCGATGGGACGACGCGAAGCGCTTCTGCTTGTGTCAACAAGTTGGCTTGTTGGTGCGATTGTGTCTGCATCACCGTTTTTGCTTTGGGCGAGGATGGCAGCAGAAAAAGACCACCCCTTCCACTCGATCGTCAATTGTTTTTTCGAGGCAATGAGCGGCCTTACCACAACAGGCGCAACAGTATTGACTGATATTTCAACGCTCCCTGAGCCACTCTTGTTGTGGCGTTCACTCATTCAATGGCTCGGTGGACTTGGCATTGTTGTGCTTTTTGTCGCTGTACTGCCTAGCCTAGGAGTTGGTGCAAAAAAACTATTCCGTGTAGAAGCACCAGGCCCTGATCCCGAAGGTGTCAGACCTCACATCCGTGAAACCGCGCGGGTGCTTTGGATGATTTACGTCGGCATGACGATTGTAGAAATCATCGCGTACCGAATAGCTGGCATGCAATGGTTTGATGCAACTTGTCACTCGTTTGCCACCCTCGCAACAGGTGGGTTTAGCACGCAAAATGCAAGCTTGGGACAGTATAACTCTCGTTGGATCGATGTGATCACAATCTTTTTTATGGTTCTCGCCGGTGCAAACTTTGGGTTGTATTACGCTGCATTTCGTGGCAAACTTAAAACAATTTGGTCAGATCCCGAGTTTCGCTTTTACATCTTTTTATTGTTTGGCGGATCAGCAATTGTGTTCTTCGCTCTGATCGGTAGTAGTGAACCCCTTCTATCTACAACTGGTGAAATTGAAAGCTCCTCTATTGGAAATACGGTGACACAAAGCGTGTTTACTGTAGTCTCGCAACAAACAACAACTGGTTTTTGCACGACTGATTTTGACACATGGCCGTTTGTCGCAAAAGCGGTTTTGATTATGTTGATGTTTGTGGGAGGGTGCGCAGGTTCGACTGGCGGCGGAATCAAAGTGATCCGTATTTGGCTTGCATTCAAAGTCATGCTCAGTGAACTCGAGCGAGCCTTTCGGCCAAATGTTGTCCGTCCACTTAAAGTAGGAAAATCTGCAATCGACCCCGAGCTTAAACTCGCAACGATTGCGTATGTACTTGGCATAATTGTTCTATTCGTCGCAGGTTCTGGTGCGTTGATGGTACTTGAGTCTGGTAACCCGGATTGTGATTTTACAACGGCATCGACTGCTTCCATTGCAACAATTTGTACTGTTGGTCCCGGTCTTGCAAAAGTCGGAGCAACCCAAAATTATGTATGGTTTAGTGACGCATCCAAGTTGGTGCTTTGTGTTCTGATGGCGATCGGTCGGCTCGAAGTCTTCGCTGTTCTCGTGTTGTTCACTCCACGGTTCTGGCGTTCATCATGAACAAAATACGATGCTCTAGAATTTTCGTGGGTCTGGCCATTACCGCCTTCTTACTCCCATTCCTACTCGAACTTGTGTTTGGGCTTCGGATACATAATTTGTTTCGGTCTGTGGGCATTCGGTATCTCGGGGCTGAGTATTGGTTCTTCACAAGCGCGATGTTCTTCATCATGGCAGCTGCGTTGCAGTTTCCTTTCAAAGAAGAAGAGGGCTGGCACTGCGGATGTGGATACGATCTGTCTTTTCTAAACAAGCGATCAACCAACTGTCCTGAGTGTGGGGAAAAAGTACAGCTTGAGTGGTCGTCTGCTCAAGGAACCTATTCAAGAAAAACTCTAAAACGCCTGTATTGGACAATATTTCTGTTCGCAGGATCGTTGGTTGTGTTCTGCTTTGGCATCTTGGGCAAGCTAGCAGCGAGTTGGGCGAACTACTGATTACATCGGTTTGTCTTCGATTGTGAGATCGTAGATTTCGAGTAATTTTTCTTTATCAAAAATCATTTCTGTGCGGCTCATGCCAACCACCTCATACCTCGGAGTCAGTTCGATCGCGTCACATGGACAAGCCTCTTCGCACATACCACAAAAAATACAGCGCAATTCATCAATTTCAAAAGTAAGAGGATGTTTCTCTCGGTCATCCCAAGGTGCTTCTTCTGCAACAATTGAAATGCAGTTTGCAGGACATGCAGTTGAACACATAAAACACGCAACGCAACGTTCTCGCCCCTGAGGATCACGGTTCAACCGGTGTACACCTCGAAAAGTAGATCGTTCTTGCCCTCCATCAAGAACATCTCGATCATCACGTTTTTGTTCGGGATATTGCACAACCCAAACGTTCTTCTTGTTTTTACCATCACGTCCAACGTTGCCCAAACAATGCCGCAATGTTGTCCCAAGCCCCCGCAGAACTGCGGGTACAAAGAAATAATCCGATGATTTCATCGGGCTTGGTGTGACATCGACAATGTGCGAATCTCGTTGAACCATAAGAACCTGATTATAGAAACATTACTTTGGCTTGGGCACCGGATTGGGTATCGAGCTTCAGGCGATTTCGTCGGGCATGTACAATACCCACATGCCTAAACCGCAAACATCTCGACTCTGGAAACTCTCTGCAATGGGATTCACCTTTGTCTCAATGATCATCGCAGGAGGGTTGATCGGGTGGGGTCTCGCTTGGGTTTTCGGACAAACGGAGTACGAGCGAACATATATCGTTTGGGGGGCAGTCATGGGTATAGTTGTAGGTATGGTCGATTTCATCAGAGATGCAATGAAGGCAATTGAAGCTCAAGACAATGAAAACTCCTGAAATATCTCTTTCTTTTCTCAAGCTTGCGACAGCACAATGC
>JASMLY010000036.1 GCA_030748455.1 Phycisphaerales bacterium
GTGAGGCATCTGACCAACTCAACGAATCCCGATTGATGGGACGCCTCCCAAACTTTACTTCAGATATGGCAAACGCACTGCAAAACCGGTTGGTTCGTGGAGTTGCGATGCAGGCAGGAGGGCGGAAAGGGAGTGGTGAAGATTCGGTCTATCTCGTGAAAGGAAAAGGGTGGGTTGAGTTTGCTAGTTGTGCTGAGCTTGAAAGCGAACGAATTGAAGCGATTTTATCAGAGAAAAACTACCCATTCGTTCAACACAAGAAGACATCAGGAATACGGCTCGAATTTGATAAAGCAATGATTTCGATCGTGCTGAATGTTGGTGGTTTGATTCATACAGTTGATGAAGATGGATCAATTCTTGATGTACGAATGGGCGATCTCTGTTCGGATCCAGAGAAAGCAGAATTTGTACGTAAAATAACTGAAGCTGTATACAGGGTGGGAAGATCGATTGGTGTCTACCAAGAAGATGAGACGTACGAATCTATCTGGTCGGTACATCGCGAAACAATTTTGAAAAACCGAGGTCATGTGACAAGTTCACTCAAGGCATTCTACGACGAACTTGAACGTGGATTGGAAAGCGTGCAACTGTTTACAAATGAACAATGGATTTTGCAGCCACTGACAGAATATTCCGTTACTTCTGGTATGGGCGCGGAAGAGCGGCTGTTCAATTCACTCAAACGACAGGTGCAACAAGCAATGGCGAGGGCAATTCGCTGCAGGAAAGAAGAAACAAACTCGGGCGGAGGACGAAAAAACATGGAATTGATCGCAAGGCGTGACATGGGTGTTGACCTTTTCAAATTAAACGATGAGGAACTTGTTGTTGTCGGTACGATGCTTGACAGCAACCATCTCATCAATCTTGAATTAACGATACATGTTCCAAACGAACAGATCGTTGCGAGCAAACTCGATATGATCCGTACACCATTTCCTGTTTGTCAAGAAGTACAAAATTCGGCTGAACGCCTCATTGGGTTGCGAATAGAACGTGGTGTAATGGGAGAGATCACGCGGCGTATCGGAGGACACGAAGGGTGTTCGCATGTCAAACAAATAGCGAACAATATTATTTACTTTGTTGCCGCGTATCTTGCGCGAAAACGAGCGGGGATCACAGAGCTTTCAACCGACTCGAACTTTACATCACCAGAGGAACGGTTCAACTTAACCAAAGGGTTCTTAGAAAACAGCTGTTTGGCGTACTGCCAATCAACGCCTCGGAAGATGGACAAAGCAATCAACGCCAAACGAAATGGCGAGGAACACACGAGCCTCATCCCACTTGGTGATTACGAACCATCGCTTGGTGTTTTGTTGAACAACCGAGCAGAGCAGTTTGCCGACAAGACTTACATACGATACCGCCGTGGTGATGAAAACCAAACAATTTCTTGGCGAGCATTTGGGCACCACGTGCGAACAATTGCCAATAATTTGATCGCCGAAGGTGTTTGTCAAGGCGATCGAGTTGCAATGCTTTCAGAAAATCGACTTGAAATGTTCATGTTCGAATTGGCGCTGATGTCAATTGGGGGTGTGACAGTTCCAATTTTTGCGGGCTATCCAAATTCCCAAGTTGATTACATCCTGAATCACTCAAGGCCTAAGTTTTCCATCTCTTCGTGCAAGAAACAATACGACAAGATTCTTGCAAGTAGTTACTCTGGCTTTGCTAAGAGTTGGGTGATGGATGAAGTCGAACAAACAGACGCAAACGCATTTTCTTCATTACTAGAAAACGACGATGTCTCAACAGAACAACTAGATGAACGCGTCGGTCTTGTACATGGCGACGATTTGTGTCTCATTATGTATACATCGGGCACAACAGGTCCTCCAAAAGGAGTTCGCCTCACACATCGGAATATCATCTCTCAACAAAAAGCCCTCTCTCTATTGTGGGATGTTGATGAAGACGACACATTTATAAGTTACTTACCCTGGCACCACAGTTTCGGCGGTCTTTTTGAACGCTTTATGACGCTGTATAACGGTGCAACGTTGGGGCTTGATGATTCAAAAGGGCGAGATATGGATCGCCTGATCGACAATTGGAAACTTTGGGAACCAACAATTTTCTTTAGTGTTCCAAGAGTTCACGAAATGCTACTCTCTGAATGTAAGAAAAATGAAGAAGTCGATGCCATGGTTTTTGGGGATCGGCTTCGAATGGTCTTTACAGCAGGGGCATCGCTCCCCGCAACTGTTGAAGCAGGGTATCGCAGGCACGGGATTCCTGTATTGGAAGGTTGGGGGCTTACAGAAACATCTCCATGCGTCACAGTGACAACAATGGATGGAACATGGCGTAGTGGACACGTTGGCATGCCCATACCAGGTGTGCGAGTAAAAATAGATGATTCACAAGAGATTCTTGTGAAGGGTCCCAACATCATGCAAGGGTATCTTGATGATGAAGACGCAACTGCAAAATGCATCGATAGAAATGGGTGGTTCCACACTGGCGATCTCGGTGAGTTTCGTAAAGATGGGCTTCGAATTTTTGGCCGCCTCGACGGAGCATTCAAACTGACAACAGGGGAAAAGGTACACCCACAACGAATTGAAATTACACTCACGAACGAATCTGAATTTATCAGCACAGCACTCGTTGTTGGAACTGGACAAGATTACGTGGGTGTGATCGTGTTCCCTTCACAACAAAGTATTTCGACGTGGTTAAAAGAGAACGAGTTGCCACTTGATTCACAACTTTCATGCATACCAGCGCTACGCGATCTTATCGCAAGAGAGTTAGAACGCATCAATGCAGTGATTGAAGTGAAATATCAACGACCTGTGCGTGCAATCATCGCAGATAACCAACTTTCGCTTGAACGTGGGGAACTGACACCATCTGGCAAAGTAGTCAGACTCAAGGTGATGTCGCTGTACGAGGACCAAATTCACGACATGTTTGCAACAAATCCTAGTGAACGTGTTATTCGAATTGCAAAACATCAAATGCAAGGAACATGAAGTAGTGAATCAAGAGAATGAGTTAAAAATTGTTATTGCAGCTGCAGCACGAACACCACTTGGTGTGAAATGTGGCACGCTCTCTGGATTTTCAGCTGAGGATCTTGCTGTTCTTGCAGCAGAAGAAGCAATCAGCAGAAGTGGAATAGAGAAGTCAAAGATTGATAGTTGTGTTGGTGCAAATGTGTACCAATTTACTGCACCGGGATCGCAAGATTTGTATTTTCCCCGCAACGTTGCACTCCGCTGCGGTCTAGGAGATGCAATGCCTGCATTGCTCGTGCAACGAATCTGCGGTTCTGGAATTCAAGTCATCGTCAACGGTATGCAGCAAATCGCGATGCCAAACAACATGGATGATTCTCGTGTGGTTCTTTGCTTCGGTGGTGAAACAATGACCCGTGCTCCTCAAATCAATCGTGCTCAACGAAAGTCGTCAGCATTCTTTTGGGAGTTTGAAGATGGTGGTAAAAATGAGGACTCAATGCTTGCTTCGTTGAACCACGATATTGCAAACACCGCAATGATGCTCACTGCCGATGAATACGGAAACAAGGTTGGGGTTACAAGGCAAGAGTGTGATGAGTTTGCAGTGGAATCGCACAGACGCGCTCGTGAGGCAAGAAGCGAAAGCCATTTCAATGGAGGCGATCGCTTGAAAGGCATCTTTGCGTTAGACGCTGTTGACCGAAACGGACACGCTGTACACATGGAAAGCGATGAATGTATTCGTGACACCGATTACGAAACACTCGCTTCGCTTCCTGGTTTTACTCCAAACAAACTTATTTCTCCCGGTAACGCAAGCGAAATAGCAGACGGTGCTGCGGCAGTCCTGATTGCAGACCATGAAAAAGCAACTGAACTTGGATTAGATACGCAATTCGAAATCGTGAGTTATGGCATTTCTGGAGTTGACCCACGTATTATGGGTCAGGGGCCAGTGCCATCCATCAGACAAGCACTTGAGCGTGCAGGATTAAACACAGACGATATTGACCTCTACGAAATCAATGAAGCATTTGCAGCACAGTACCTTGGTTGCGAAAAAGAATTAGAACTAGACCGTCATAAAGTAAACGTGAATGGTGGGGCGGTCGCACTTGGGCACCCTCTAGGTGCAACTGGTACACGGCTTGTGACAGATTTGATGTATGAAATGGATCGCCGCGGTGCAAAACTTGGTTGTGCTTCGGCTTGTATTGGTGGTGGGCAGGGGATCGCCATGATTATTAGAAACACGAAGGCTTCCTAATTATGAAGAAGGCATTTATTTTTGGTGATAAAACACTTGATGATGCAGTGAAACGCGTCAATTCTCTACGAAAAATCGCAGTTATTGGCGCAGGCACGATGGGGCAAGGCATCGCAATTGATTTGCTCAGACGAACAGAGTGCGAAGTAGTTCTTCTTGACGTAAGCAAGGACGCACTTGATAAAGCAATTGCTCGGCTTGAAAAAGGTTGGGCTCGCGAAGTCAAAGGCGCGATGATTCGCCAAGAGGATGCGGATCACTTCCGAAGCCGCGTTTCTTGCACAGACTCTTACGAGGGCTTGTCCGATTGCGATGTGATATGGGAAGTTGCAACAGAAGACGCGAGCATTAAAGCGAAAATTTTTGCTTCGATAGAATCAGTTGCTGATGGAAGCAAGATGGCTGCTATTTTCTCAAACACGTCATCGCATACAACTGAAGAACTCGCAGAACTGTTTACAAAAACTTCTTTCCGCGAAAAATTCTTAACAGTCCATGGCTATTTTCCGTTTGAGGGCAACAGACTCATCGATGTGATGAAAGGCAAATACGCTTCATTGGAAGCATTTCGTTTTGGTGTTGTCTTTGCTGACCAAATCCTTGAAAAGAAAGTTGTTGCATTAGAAGTTGATCACCATGGCTATGTCACCGATCCTATTTTTCAAGGCATGGGTGCCATTGTTTCTTGGGATGTACAAACAGGTGATGACATTGTGCAACTTGGTGGTCTTTGGGAGCTCTTTACAGCGAACCCATTTAGTGTGCTTGATCACACAGGGCACATGCCGTACACCGAATCATCAAAACACTTAGGTCAATCCTTGCCAGAAGACGATCGGCTTCGATCGCTGTATTTACGAAACGGTGCACATTATCCTACGTGGATTGGTGATCTAGAAACTGCAGGTACTACCGGTGCGAATTCAAAGGACCGAAAGGGCTTTTATGCGCTCAATGAGAAGCGACGCGCAGAAGGTGTCTACGACCCTGCGAGCGGTTCTTATATTCCAGTTTGCGAAATGCCACGAGATGCGTACTGGTCCTATTTTGAAGCAGCGGCAATGGATCGGGCAAACGGGAAAATTAAAAGTGCAGATGGTCTAGTACACGTTGCCTGTAGTGATGACATGGGCGGGAAAGCATTTAGAAAATACGCACTTCCAATTTGTTTGTACTGCCTTGATATGGTGCAAGATGGTTTTGCTACCGCAGGACAAGTGAATACTTGTACGCGGGCGGGACTTCGTTTCAAAGTTGGCATAATCGAACTTATCGATGCGATGATTCGTGAACTTGGAATAGACGGATTGCTTGATTTGATTAAGCGAGGTCGTGATGAAAACGCTAGCGACCAGTACACCATTGAAATGCTTGATACGGATGGCATGAATGGTCCCCGAAAGGGAAAACCATGTTTGCTACACACAATGCGAAAGAAAGGTATCACACAACTTCTTGGTTATGGAAAATATTACGGAACAACTGTTTCCGAGACAAACTTTACAACCGGTGAACAAGATGCCAACTATCTTGACTTAAAACTTTGTGAACCAAATGGGAAAGATCGCGTCGCTTCAATTATTTTCAATAATCCTATGCGAGGTAATGTCTTTAATAAAGCAGTGATCGACCAACTTGCTGACGCATGGAAGAGAGTTCTCAATTGGCACAAGGATGGAAAATGTGGCGGGGTTCTTGTGACTGCAGGTGGCGATGGCATGAAAATGTTCGGAGCCGATGCAAAAGAATTTAATTATGGTTGGTTTGATGCAGAAACTGGTTATGTACCTCTTTCTGAAGAGAACGCAGCAGCTTCAAGTAAGAATGCTGTAGATTTGTTCAGGCAGATACAAAGATCACCCGTTGCAACCGTCGGCGTCTTCGGTGAAAAGTGGGGCGGTGGCTGTGAGTTTACGTACTTTTTAGATCAGCGTTTTGATGTTCGTGCATATGGATATGTCTGGGATGCACTAGAACGAACCTCCACTTGGAAGCAAAAGAATACCTACAATCAACCAGAACTTGATTACGCAATCCTTCCCGGCTTCGCAGCCGCAGGTGAATTGAAACGCCTTGGAATGGGCGATGCAATTGCACTTGAAGTGTTCGACCAAGGAATGACTGCAGATCGAGCGTATCAAGTTTCACTTTCAAATGGTGTGTTTGATTGCGAGCTTGAAGCCCTACGCCGCGGTTATGAACTAGCTCGCCAAATGGCAAAGGATGCTCCGTACTCACGAGCATTATTCAAGAAACAATTAGAACGTGGAATTGACGACGAGGCACTCGCACACGAAACAGGCGAGGTTTTCAATCCCCAAAAGAATCCGTACATTCGATCAGGGCTCATCAAATTGCTCGATCGGCGTGCAAGACCACCGAAGATGGATTATTCGACGCATGGTGTCGACCTGCCCGGCTTCGAATATCCAAAGGAGGAAACAGAATGACAATCACGGTCTTTGACGATTGGAAAAACGAACCATTAGATGAAATTCTTTATCATTGCCGAGAACTCATCGAAGATGAAACGTATCCAACAATTAAAAAGTGGAGGGAAAATGGAGGGAAAGTGCTTGGTCACTTCCAAGTGTACTTCCCAGAAGAACTCGCACACGCTGCTGGAATGCTGCCAGTAAAAATGCGTGGTTTTCCACTTGACCCGAACAATGCGGATTCACACTTCGGTTCTTATCTATGCTCTATTATCAAGACATCACTCGAAGCGTGTTTAAGTGGCGCGCTAAAGCTCGACATGTTTGTCTCTCATCCAATTTGCGATGCTGCAAGGAACTTGGCAGCTATTTTTGGTCGTAATTATGAGTACCCTTGTCAAATTTTGTATTTAACACAAAACCCAAACTCAGAAGGCTCTATAGAGTGGCTGACAGATGAATACAGAAGAATCGCTAAGATCATCGAAGAGGTGACAGGGACATCGATAACTGAAGAAGCTTTGGCAAACTCCATTCACGTATTCAATGAAAACCGTTCGTTGATGCGTGAACTCTACGAAATCAAGCGGGAAACCCCTTGGTTGATTTCAGCTGACGAAGCGTATGCACTTGTTGCTGTTGGTGGATTCATCCCGCGTGAAGAACACAACGACATTTTACGAACAGCACTCCCCATGATTCGAGAAAGAGAAGGTCGTCAAGAAGACCGCATTCGAATTGTGTACGAAGGGGCATTTTGCGAGCAACCTCCATTGGATTTGATTCGCATGCTCGGACGAACGTGTTACGTTGTCGACGACGACTTTTTGATTGGCATGCGGTACATTCTTTCCGATGTAAATACAGACAATCCGATGACAAACTTAGCGCATGCATACATTGAACAGTCAAGTTACAGCCCAGTGCAGCATGACCTTCGCAAATTGAAAGAAGAAATGCTTATAGAAAGATTTAATAATGCAAAGGCAGATGCGATTATTGTTTCTGCCGCAAAAATGTGCGAACCTGGATTAGAGGAACAGGTTGCGTATTCACATGCGTTGGATGCGGAGGGCATCCCTTACTTCGTGAGCGAGTTTGAAGAGAATATGAACTCTTTTGACCAGCTTGAACTTCAAATTGAAACATTCCTAGAAAACATTTTGTTTGCCTAAGGTGAGGAGGTATTTATTACTATGACAACAGCAAATGAACAATTAGTAGGACGCGGAAACCGAGACGGTGCAGAGTTGTTTAGGGATTGGTTTACCGAACTTTCTCAAACTGCAGAAACAGGCCAACAGTCTGCGTACGTTTTTGTGATGGGTTCGTTAAATGAAATTCTCAAAACATTCGATCTTCCTGTGGTATTCCCAGAAATTAATTCTTTGCAAACAGCGGTTCGCCGTGTTGCAGGTGATTATCTAGGTACAGCCGAAGATTATGGCTACTCGCCAGATATCTGTGGGTACGTAAAGGCCGATGTCGCAGTGCAAATCAACGGCGGAGAGCACCCGATGGGTCGAATCCCAAAACCAAGCATTGCGGTCTTAACAAATGCTTGCAATACCTACATCAAGTGGGCTGAAATTTGGGAACGCATGCACGATTGCCCTGTTGTGACTATCGATGTGCCGGGAACCCGCCAAGCAGACACGCAAACGTGGCCAGGTGACCCTGATTTCGAGAACGATTGCAGATACGTTGAAAAACAGATTCACGAACTCATTAAAACATGTGAAAAAGTTACAGGCAAAAAGTTTGACATCGACAAATTCAGGGAAGTACTTGGATATGCAAACCGAATGAGCGTGGGGTGGAAAAAAGTCATCGAAGCGAACAAATCGATGCCCGCACCATTTAATGCGCTCACTGATGGCACGATCTTCCTCGGAGTAGCAAATGGATTTCGTGGTACTCGTGAAGGTGCAGAATACTTTGACCAACTTGTTGAGGAAATGCAGTACAAGGCAGAGCACGGCATTGGCGGGTTAACAGAGGAAGAGTGGCGACTGGTCTTTATTGGCGTGCCTTGTTATCCAATCTTTAGAAAGTTCAACGAACTCTTTACCGATTGGGGTGGTTCGTTTATCAATTCAACGTATCTTTGGTTTGCTTCGGGTGGAACGAACCTTGGGTTTGAATATGATCTAGACAATCCCATAAAGAGCTTAGCCCAAGGGCTACTGATCAGCGTTCGTGACGCAATGGACAGTATGTTCCACCAAGACAGGATGTTGATGAATATGGTTGATGATTTCAATGTAGATGGCATTGTGTATCACCCAATTAAAAGTTGTAGAACTGTTTCGACTGGCTTGGCAGACAGTCGAGGGTATTTCTCTGGCAAAAAAGATATTCCGAGTTTGTTTGTTGAATCAGACATGATGGACTCGCGAGTCATATCTGAAGCGCAGATGAAGAATAGAATCGATGCCTTCTTTGAAGGTCTCAAATCAAGAAAGGACCAAGCGGTAATCGCTGGTAAGGAGGGTTAACAATGGCATATGCAGCAGGTGTTGACGTTGGATCAACACAAACAAAAGCAGCGATCATCAATGAAAACCGCGAGTTAGTCGCAACAGCGTTGATCGATACTGGGTCAAATGTTATTGCAGCAGCTGAAGAAGTCTTTCAGCTTGCTCTTGATAACAACGATATTGGCAATGAAGAAGTGGATTATGTCATTGGCACTGGCTACGGACGTTACAAAGTAACTTTTGGTAATGAACAGATTACTGAGATTAGTTGTCACGGTCGCGGGGCTGTTCACATGTTCCCCAAGACACGAACAGTCGTTGACATGGGCGGGCAAGATACAAAAGCAATTCGCATCAGTGAAAATGGCGAAATTGAAGACTTTTGTATGAACGATAAATGTGCAGCAGGGACAGGGCGTTTCCTTGGTGCTGCAGCAGAAGCTCTAGAGTTAGGGCTTGACATGCTTGGACCAACCGCTTTGAAATACAACAAACCAGTAAAAATTAGTACTACGTGCACGGTTTTTGCAGAATCAGAAGTTCTTTCATGGCTTGGTAAAGGAAAGAAAGTAGAAGATATTTTATGGGGAGTGCATACTTCTATCGCAACTCGTTCTGGTGGTTTGATGCGACGGGTCGGCATTGAAGAAGAAATCACGTTCACAGGTGGTGTCACACGGAATGTTGCGATGGTGAAAGCACTTGAAGAGCGACTAGGAACGAAAGTGAACATCAGTGAAGATTCACACTTTATGGGTGCGTTAGGTGCAGCACTATTTGCAATGGATCGCATTATGGCATCGAGACAGCCAAAAGAGAATGTGGAGGTAGCACAATGACAATCACAATTGGAATCGATGTTGGTTCAACGTATACAAAATCAATTGCGCTTGATGAAAGTGGTGAGATACTTGCCAAAGACGCACGACATACAGGCTTTAAGCTTGATGTTGTTTCTGAAGCGTCATGGAAAACGTGTATTGCAAACGCAGGTCTGACTGAAGCGGATGTTGATTACACCGTATCAACCGGAATAGGGCGCCACCGCTGTCCAGTGAAAGATATTTTTGTGACGGATCTTACTGCGAGCGCTCGCGGAGCCGCGAGATTGTTTCCAGGAACCAGAACAATCCTTGACGTTGGCGGACAAACGATGAAAGCAATTCGCCTTGAAGATAACGCAAAAGTGAAGAACTTCCGTTTGAACGATAAATGTGCAGCGGGAACTGGTGCCTTCCTTGAAAAAACCGCTCGATATATGGGGTACACCACGGAAGAAATTGGTCCACTTCTCAATACAGCAAAAGATCCAGCTGAAATCTCTGGTGTTTGTGCAGTCTTTGCTGAGTCTGAAGTGATTAACCAACTTTCTCTCGGTACGCCTCCTTCAGACATCATGCAAGGTGCGATCGAGTCACTTGTTGTTCGGTGCGTGCAATTGATGAAACGTGTGAAAGCTGAAGAGGAATTCACACTCATCGGTGGAATCATGCGCTTCGATACTGTCCCCGGAGAAGTCGAGAAACAGTTAGAGAATACTGTCAACGTTCCAGAGGGCGAAATGTGTATGTACACAACTGCACTTGGTGCGGCAATTCTTGGACATGTTCGACTGGAAAAACTTGCAGAGGAACGCCATGCGGCGACAGCTTGATGACTGATATTAATTTAACAGTTCATGGGCAAAATGGTCAAGCGAATTGCGGAGACCCAAACTCGCTAGAGAGTTTTTCAGTTCAGCCAGACCCGAAACTCCTCGCTGAGGGTTGGGAGCGAAGGCAACTTGCCGATCCAGATCGGGCAAAAGAAGCAGTTGAATTGTATGAATCGCTCGGATTCGAAGTACTAGCCAAAGAGCTTGACGAATCGGATTTCGGCGACGCATGCAAAACATGTGCAGTTGCAGGTTGCAATGGGTATGTCATGATTTACACACGAAAGAAGAAATAACATGAAATTTAAAACACAATTTGATATCTTTGGATTCTATGATTGGGTACGAGAATGCGGAATGCCAATAGCGCATTGCTCCGCTTTTGCACCTGCTGAAGCGTTGCTCGCCGCAGGGATTATGCCGGTATATCCTGAAAACCACGCTGCGATCCTTGGAGCCCTTTCTCCGACTCGGGATGTTGATAATCCATACGCACTGAAGGCAATCGACCGAAGTGTGAACGAGAGAGAACTCTCTTCCCCAAAACTTTGTTGCTACGCACTCTCGGACATCGGCGTTTTACTTGGTGAAGAATCCCCAATTGGCGGTTTGCCAGCGGCCGACTTGTTTTACGCATGCAATAGCCAATGCACCGTTGTTGAACGGTGGGGCGATCAAGTACAAATCATCTGTGGTGAGCGAGACTTAGATGTTCCACACTATGTCCTTCGGACACCACGCCTTGCTAAGCGTGAACTGCATACTGAGGAGGAAATCGCTGATTTCCGTTCGCAGCTCGAAGGACATATCGAAGAGATATGCAAACGGTTTGGCACTTCGTTCAGCGAAGAAAAACTCAAGGAATTCACTGCAGAATCTGACAAAGCAAACGCGCTTTGGCAAGAATGTTTGAAGATGGCAAAACTCTCACCTGCGCCGTGGAGTGATTTTGACGCCTTCACTGCAATGGCACCAATTGTCATTGCTCGCGGATTACCAATTTGTACGAAGTACTATGAAGATCTTCTTGCGGAGATTAAACAAAATGTAACTGATGGTATTACTGCGATTCCTGATGAACAGGTACGGCTCGTATGGGACGCAATTCCAATTTGGCCACGAAAGAACTGGTTACAAAATCTCGCTGCTGAACAAAATGCTGTTTTTGTGGCAAGCACGTATACCCATAGTTGGTGGTTTAATTTTGATGCGGACAATGCTATGGATAGTTTATGTCGCCGATATGCTTGGAATACGATGAATCGTTCTCTCGATTGGATTTACGGCTGGACAATGGACATGATGCGCGATTGGAACGCAACGGGTATTGTTTGCCATTGGAATCACAGTTGCGGTATTTGGAACAGTTACGTGAAACGTCGTTTACCTCTTTATGAAGAAAATAATATCCCGCACATTGTTATAGAAGCAGATATGGTTGATGCTCGGCACTTCAACGAAGAGCGAGTAACGCAGCAGATGACCGAATTTATTGCCCAACTAAAAGAGACCACTTGCACAGCATAAGGAAGTACGCATGTCCGCCCCCGAAATAACACCAACAAAATGCTTACGCGATGAGCACGAAATCATTCTCGGAATGATTGATTGTTTTGAGCCCGCGCTTACTCAAGCAGAAACGGGCGAGATTTCTAATGAGGACTTACTGTCCTTTTTGGATTTCTTCAGGGGGTTTGCGGATATGTGTCATCATTGCAAAGAAGAAGATCAGTTGTTCCCAACTTTGGAGAAGCAAGGGATTCCTCGCAATGGTGGTCCAATTGGTGTTATGCTCCAAGAACATGCTGTTGCAAGACGGCTTACTCAAGCGATGACAGAGAAACTTGATGCACATATTTCTGGAGATGTTTCAGCGATGGAGCATTTTATTGATCAAGGTAGACAGTACATTGATTTAATGCGTGGGCATATTGGTAAGGAAAACCCTATCCTTTTTGGCATGGCTGACCAAGTTGTGCATGGCGAGTCGCTCGATGCACTCACCAAAGCATACGAAGAAGCCGCAAGTGGGGATGAGTATTGCGAAACAATGAAACGGTGCAAGGCAACTGCAGATCGCTTTCTAGAAAAATACAACGTGCAAAGGACGAATTGTCAATGACAACCCAAACAGCAACGTATGAGCCAACAGCAACCGACTTTCTCAATGTTAGCTCGCTATTGACGGAAGATGAACGAGCAATTCAAGAAGCAGTTGCAAAGTTTGTAGATGATCGAGTTCTTCCACTTATGGCAGATTCTTTTGACTCGCACACTTTTCCAATGGAAATTGTTCCTGAAATTGCAGAGATGGGTTTGTTTGGTCCAAATTTAGAGGGCTATGGTTGTGCTGGCTTAAACAATGTTTGTTACGGACTTATTTGTCAAGAACTTGAAAGAGCTGACGCTGGTGTCCGTAGTTTTGTTTCTGTGCAAGGCAGTTTGGTGATGTTTCCAATTTATGCGTATGGAAGCGAAGAGCAAAAAGAGTATTGGCTACCAAAACTCGCAGCAGGTGAAGCAATCGGTTGTTTTGGTTTAACTGAACCAGATGGTGGCTCTGACCCCGGAACCATGAGAACAAAAGCAGTCAAGGATGGCGACGATTGGATTATCAACGGTGCAAAGATGTGGATCACCAATGGTACGATTGCAGATGTTGCAGTTGTTTGGGCTGACACGGAAGATGGCGTTCGTGGTTTCCTTATTGAAAAAGATACTCCCGGTTATACGACAAGAGATATTCACAAAAAATATTCACTTCGTGCTTCAGTAACT
>JASMLY010000037.1 GCA_030748455.1 Phycisphaerales bacterium
GTCAAAGATAGGAAAGTAGACGACCACGCTTGCGTGCAACTCAAAATGGAGGATGGTGTTGTAGGAGATTTAGTGTGTTCACAAGTTTGCACAGGAGAGAGAAACAGTGTTTCCATTCGAGTTTGGGGTGATAAGGGCTCGCTATCTTGGTCGCACGAAACCTGCGACGCGCTGAAGTTTACTGCAAAAGATGGAACCGAAACAATTTTTCATTGCGACTCAAACCGCGCACCTTCAGGTCATCCCGCGGGCTTTGTTGAAGCCTTTGCGAATCTATACAGCGATTGTGCTGATAAGATTCAAGGCAAGAACGTTGAAGTGATTGATGCACAAGAAGGGCTTGCGAGCCTGAAATTTATCGATGCTGTTTTGCAAAGTCAGGAAACAAAAGCATGGTGCGAAGTTTAATTCTTTTTTTACTTCTTTCGGGTTGTGCGCCGCCAAAGACAATTTTGATTATTTCAAAAACCGTTGGCTTCAGGCACGACTCAATTGAAACGGGTGTTAAAGCAATCTCTGATATTGCAACTGATTTGGAATTTGAAGTCATTGCAACTGAAGATAGTTCGGGACTTTGCAATAATAATTATGACGTTGTTGTTTTTCTAAACACCACGGGAAACATTTTGAATGAACAAGAACAACAATGCTTGCGCGAGTTCGTTGAATCTGGTGGAGGGTTTCTTGGTATTCACGCTGCTGCTGATACCGAATACGATTGGCCTTGGTACGGCGAAACACTCCTAGGTGCATGGTTTGTATCCCACCCTCCGATTTCAGAAGAAGCAATTGAAGTTGTGAATTCCCAACATCTATCGACGAAACACTTGCCCCAACATTGGCTTTGCACGGACGAGTGGTATGTGTACGATCGAACACCGAGTGACGCTACGATTCTGATGGAAGTACACGGTCATCCAATCGCATGGTGCAGTGACATTGGAAATGGGCGTTCTTTTTATACTGGCCGAGGGCACACAATCGAGAGTTACTCTGATCAACTATTCCGCCAACATCTCAGAGGTGGAATCGAGTGGGTTTCAGAACGGGAATTCTGATAGAATGCGGTGTTTGCCTGTTTGGAGCTCATCAGAATGACACAAAACCCACCAGATACTCCCGAACCAACGTTCCAATCTCTTGGCTTAGCCAAAAAGGTGTTAGCTGTGATTCAAGATGTGGGGTACGAAATACCATCTGCGATCCAAACTGCGGCGATTCCTCCATTACTTAAGGGTCGGGATATTCTCGGACAAGCGCAAACAGGGTCAGGTAAAACCGCGGCGTTTGCACTTCCGCTCCTGAGCAACATGAACGTGAAGAATCGGTCAGTACAAATCCTTGTGCTGACCCCGACACGCGAATTAGCGATTCAAGTGGCGGAAGCATTCCAAAAATATGCCTCCCATCTTAAAGGTTTTCATATTGTCCCAATTTATGGTGGGCAGGATTACCGCGTACAATTCCGCGCATTAGATCGCGGTGTGCATGTTGTTGTTGGAACGCCAGGCCGCGTGATGGATCATATGCGAAAGGGGAGTATCAAACTTACAGACTTACAATGTTTGGTACTCGATGAAGCAGATGAAATGTTACGCATGGGATTTATCGATGATGTGGAATGGGTGCTTGAGCAAATCCCAACCGACCATCAAACTGCGTTGTTTTCCGCAACGATGCCAAAACAAATTGAAAAAATTGCGAAAAAATATCTTGTAGAACCAGCATTAATACAGATCGAAGATAAAACGAGTACAGTTGAGACTGTTCGCCAACGGTATTGGATGGTGAGTGGATTACACAAACTTGATGCGTTGACGCGTATTCTTGAAGTCGAAGACACGGATGGGATTATCATCTTTGTTCGAACAAAAATGATGACAACAGCACTTGCGGAAAAATTAGAAGCACGGGGTTTTGCTGCAGAAGCCCTCAATGGTGATATGCCTCAAAAATTACGCGAATTGACAGTCAACAAACTTAAAAATGGAAAACTTGATGTGCTGATTGCAACTGATGTTGCAGCAAGAGGGCTTGATGTACCTCGAATCAGTCATGTGATTAATTACGATGTACCGTATGACAGCGAATCGTATGTGCATCGCATCGGGCGGACAGCACGCGCAGGTCGCGAAGGAGATGCAATTTTGTTTATCTCACCTCGCGAAAAACGATTGTTGCGTTCGATTGAAAAAGCTACACGTCAAAAAATAGAACGTATGGATTTACCTAGCCATAGTTCTGTAAATGATGCACGAGTTGAAAAATTCAAACAACGTATAACAGACACACTTGCAAATGGGGAAAACAATGCACTCTTTGCAGAGATCATAGAATCATACGCAATAGAACACGATGTGCCACCTGTTGAAATTGCAGTTGCACTTGCAAGTATGGCGCAAGGTGATTCCCCACTTGTCCTCGATAAGAACGAGAAAAACCGTTTTGAACAATTCGATCGTGGGGATCGAAATGACCGTGGAGACCGACGAGGAAGACGTGAGAAATCAGAAAGACGTGATAGAAAAGAACGAAAAAAGAAGAGTGATCCAATCACGCAAGGCATGGAACGATTTCATATTTCAGTAGGGAAAGCGCATGGTGTGAAGCCAGCGAGCATTGTTGCAGCAATAGGCGATGTAGCAGGATTGACAGATAAAGACATTGGCCGAATAGAGTTACACGATCAGTTTAGTTTTATCGAGTTGCCCTATGGAATGCCACAAGATGTGTTCAGGGAACTTAAGGGCGTTAAAGTCAGTGGGCAAAAACTGCAAATTTCCCAAGTGAAATCGACTGCATCGAAGCCAAAATTCTCCAAAGGCAAACGGAAAAAACAAAAGCGTTCTGGTAGCTAATTGATTTGCTCCGCATCGCATGGATTCCTTGATTACAATGAACCCATGACACAACACTCTAAGAATAATCCCACTTTTTTATTGCCACGGCTTTCAGTCATGATGTTTTTGCAATTTGCAATCTGGGGAGCATGGCTTCCACTATTGTGGAATTATCTCGATGGACACCTTGGGTTTGAAGGAGCTCGCATTGGTGAAATCTTTATGGTTGGTGGCATTGGGGCAATTCTAGGGCCATTTATTGCCGGGCAAATTGCAGACCGTTACTTCAATACCGAAAAGTTTTTAGGTATTTGTCATATTCTTGGCGGAATTCTCATCTGGCAATTGTCATGGATTAATACATATGGAATGTTTTTACTTTTCTCGTTGTTGTACTCCATGATTTACGCGCCGACACTTGCACTGACAAACTCCCTTTCATTTCACCACTTGTCGAACCGAGATAAAGACTTCGGCAAAATCAGGCTCTGGGGAACGGTTGGTTGGATTGCAGTTGGCATTGGTATTGGGCAATATTTATTACACGCTGTGACACCAGCAATTGATCCTGCGTTAACTGGCGTGGCTTTAGAAGAAGCCAAGACTGGTGTGATTGCTGCGCAAAATGCTGGTATTGTGATGGCATTCAAATTAAGTGCCGTTCTTGGGTTGGTGATGGGTATTTACTGTTTCACATTACCTTCGACTCCACCAACCAAAAGCGAAAAATCGAACGCAACAGCAAAAGCGCTGGGTGAAATTAGTATGCAACCGCTCATCACTCTCTTTTTGATTGCAGTTCCAGTCAGTTGCGTACATCAGTTCTATTTTGTCCATACGGCACCCTTTGTTCAACAAGTACAAGCAGGTCTTGGAAGTGAGGTGGGTATTTCTGCTTGGATCAACAGTATCTTTGGTGTCGGTGGTGGCGGCTTGATGACCTTAGGTCAAATGTCTGAAATCCTCGTACTGGCCTTGATGCCTATTCTTGCCTTAAAATTTAGCCGTAAAGCACTCTTAACAGTGGGTCTCATCGCCTATGTCTTGCGATTCTTCTTGTTTGCTAATGTTGGCACAGTCTTGGGGGCTGCAACAGATACACAAGTCGGCATGGTCATAGGTGGCATTTTGCTGCACGGACTGTGCTTTGGTTGCTTTATCTTTGTCGCGTTTATGGTTGTTGATGAAGAAATGACTCCTGATGTTAAAGCCAGCGGTCAAAATCTCTTTAACCTCGTCATCGTCGGTATCGGTATTATTGTCGGTAGTTTGATTGCAGGTTGGGTAGCAGGCTGGGCAACAGTCGATGGTGAAATGCAATTTGACAAACTCTTTAGTGTCCCAATGTGGGGAGCGTTAGCGTGTCTCTTACTGATGATGTTCTTATATCCAAGTAAATCGAAAGAGGCTTTATCTACTGCGTCGTAGAGTGATTTTCTGGAGATATTCCTAAACGCGATTTAATTTGGTCTCGCCTGGTTCAGGAACTGCAGGAACTTCGATTTCACTGAAGACATATTCGGATGGACCTAGCCGCGTTGTACTGTTAAGTACATCGTTGTACGCAACTCTTTGTCCTGTGTAGGCAGCCTCGCGACCAAGAATAGCCATCATCGTTGATTGTGCCATAAAATCACCGTCATTAATCGTTGCGCGATTACCTCGAATTGCATCGTGCAATTCGTTGTGCTCCACTTGGTACATGTTTGGTTTTTCGCCAGTGTATTCCCATGTCTTTGGGCCAATGATTTCGGGTGAACCAGTCCAACTATTGACAGAACATGTTCCAGTCGAACCTGTAATGTAATCATTATTGTCGTTGTAACAAAACGGCATTTGTCTGCAGTGCAAATGTGCTCGCCGTCCATCTTCGTACTCATAAACAACACCGAAGTGATCATACACGTTTCCAGATTCAGGCCCTTCACGCATTTCACGTCCACCAACTGCTGTCGCACTGATCGGCGTTACGTTGTTCATTGCCCAATTGATTTTGTCTACGGAATGGCATGCTTGTTCAACAATATGGTCACCAGCTAGCCAATCAAAATGCACCCAGTTACGCATTTGCCATTCCATATCACTCCAACTTTCTTTTCTAGGTTTGATCCAAAGCGGAGTTGTGTAATAGGAAGCAAAGATCGATCGAATTTCGCCAATTGCACCAGCGTGCAGTTGTTCATACGTTGCGCGCAATGCAGGTGCATATCGCCAACAAAAACCTGACATGAGATTTGTGTCATTTTCTTTCGCAAGTTGTGCTGATTCCATGACACTTCGAACACCTGTGCCATCAACTGCCATAGGTTTTTCACAAAAAACATGTTTCTTTGCTTTGACTGCGGCGGCTACATGTTCTGGCCTAAAGTGAGGAGGTGTTGTCAAAATAACCATATCCACGCCTGAATCAATCACCTGTTGAAACGCATCAAACCCGACGAACCTCCGATCCATTGGGACAACTGCTCGATCACCTTGTTCACTTTTGAGCGTATCAGCACTTGATGTGAGACGATCTTGGAACGCATCTCCAAGTGCCCAGATAACGGCATCCTCGTTTGCTGTAAGTGATTGGTTTGCAGCGCCGGTTCCCCGACCACCACAGCCGATCAATCCTATCTTTAGAGGCTCTCTTTTTTCTTGGATTGCCCAAGCGGGAAGCGTTGTTGCAGTCATCGCTGTAGCAGCTGTTGCTTGTTTAACAAAATCTCTACGGGTGACATTACTCATGTGCTTCTCCGTTGGTTGTGACAATACGTAACCCAACAAAGTCAGCATCTGCAAGCCACCATGGGCTGCGTGGGAGTTGTGGGTCGGTTTGATTCCATTCCTTCGTTGGTGTGAGAATTGAAGGTTCACCTAATTCTTCAAGTGGTGTGCGAAATGAACCGCCTACGACACGTGGACCATCTTGGGTGGACACCCACTCTCCAACGTTCCCGAGCAGATCAAAAATCCCTAGTGTGTTTGGTTTGCTTGTCCCAAGCGGATGGGTTGTATTTTCTGCATTCTCTTTGTGCCAAGATGTGCCACCACCAACGTTCGCTGCAGCCCATTGCTCAATTGTTGGAATTTGATATGTCCTGCTAGTCGTTTTTGATAGCCATTGGCAAAAAGATTCTGCAGCTTTCACTGACATTGAAATAGCGGGATAGCCATTGCGACCAAATCCTCGATCAACAAGTGCGTATGCAGGGGTTGGACCGGTGATTGCATCGACACCTTCTCGGATATTTTCTGGACTATTGACGATGTTTAAAAATGTGTCATACAAATCCCACGAGACTTCAGTTTGTGCAATCCAAAATACGGAGGTTTCTGTTTGCACTGGAATCATTGTAAATGTGATATCAAAATTTTTGAGAGTTTCAGTAAAGGGAGTAGGTTTTGTTGTTGAAGTTTCTTGTATAAAAAAACAAAGTACTAATAGAATCATCAACCGCATGTACCCATCATACTCTCTTGAGAATTGCTGCGGCGAATTTTTCAGCCGATTCCCTACAATGCCTGAAAAACAAAGAGGGTTCTACGAGTTCGAGTTCATTTAGCAATAACGATCCTGAAGTATCCACGAGATAATCAAACCTCGCATACAGTAAATCCTGATGGTGTTGTACAGTTTGCAATGTAGCACACATTTGCTCGATTTCCGACTTACTGAATGTATAGGGTACGTCACTCGCTCCAAAATCATCTTGTACGCGGTAATCTCCCTCAACAGGGATTTTCTGTACGCCGTGGGTAAACGAACCATCAATAAAGATTGCCGAGAGTTCCCCAACAGTCTCGACAGTTTCAATGTACGGTTGTACTACCATGTCTTGATCCGAGTGTAACTCAAGGAATTTTTGCGCTAAGGAACACTCATTGATAGAAAAACGGAGTGTGTCAGATGCACATGCGCCAACTTGGGGCTTGATAAAACCGCGAGCACAATTCCACTCTTCCATGATCTCGTCGATATCTACTCGGTCACCCTTACTGACCCATTTCGTAGGGGCAATTTGCGTCCCTTTGTTTTCGAGTTCTCTTAGATAAGATTTGTGTGTGTTCCAGTCAACAATCTCTGCGTTGTTAAACAAACGGGGAACCTCTTTGCACCAAGAGACAAACGCATCTTTCTGAGGATGGTAATCCCAAGTCGTTCGGATCACAGTGATGTCAAACTGGTCCCAATCAACTATTGAAGTCCAAGCAGGGCATTGCACCGCTGCGCCCATCGATTCAAGAGATGCAACGAGTGGTTTATCATCGATTTCCCAGCTAGGAAGATCTTCACAACTAACGAGTGCAACATTCATAGTGAATCAGTTTCATCACGCAAACCAGACGAGTGAGGAAAACGAAGGTTTACGAAGGGAGCGATCCAAAACCATCCTAGCAGAGATTCGTCTTGTTGATGAAACACAGTTCTTATCTCGCGTCGGATACTTCTAAGGGAACAATAGCAAATTGTTCGACATCAACGAGTCCAAGGTCACTCAATTTAAGTTTTGGGATTACAGAAAGTGGAAGAAAACTTAGTGGCATGAATGGATCTTCAAGTGGACACCCTAGGGAGTGCACAGCATGAAGAACAGCTCTTTGTTGTTCAATGACTTCTGAGCCTAGAGCATCAGACATGAGCCCAGCAATTGGGAGGGGTAATTGTGCAAGGACTTCTCCGTTTGCAACAACACAAAGCCCTCCATCTGGAGCGAGCGTTTTTGCTGCAAGCGCCATATCACCATCGTTGTCCCCGATGACAGCGACGTTATGCGCATCATGACCCACTGTTGATGCAATAGCGCCACCGCTAAATGCAAATCCTCGAACAAACCCTAACCCAATGTTTCCAGTGTTGTGGTGCCGTTCTATGACCGCCATTTTAAGAATATCTCTACTTGGGTCTGCAACGTACGCTTCATTTTTTACGAGTGGTGTTCTACGCAGTTCATTTGTGAGAAGTTGTCCTTGAATGAGTTCGATTACCCGTATGGTGTCAGCGGTTGCTTGTAAAGAAAACGTCGCCTCATCGAGATTTTTTGGCAGATGTACACTTCCCTTTGCGCTCTCCCAGTTCGTTGTTGAAATTTCAGGTGTCAAAATCTCACCCGCTTCTGCGATGAGCGTTCCATGGTGCCAAGTTTGCTTGATTTCGAAGTTGTGTAAATCATCAAACACGATGAAGTTCGCAAACTTTCCCTCGTCAATTGATCCATGGGATTGCAAGTTGTAATGATCTGCGGCATGTTTTGAAGCAATACAAATCGCAAGCACAGGATCAATGCCTAATGTAACCGCTTTCCGGATAATGTTGTCAATGTGGCCTTCGTCTCTGAGATCAGCAGGGTGTCGATCATCTGTGCAAAAACAAACCTGATGTGCATTTTCAGGTGTGATGATTGGTGCAAGAGCTTCGAGATTTTTCGCAGCACTTCCTTCGCGAATATACAACTGCATTCCCAATTTTAGTTTTTCTAGCGCTTCATCTGCCGAAGTACTTTCATGATCACTAGAAATCCCCGCATCTACATACTTTTTAAGCGCTTCTCCACGCAAACTTGGGCAATGTCCATCCACTTTTTTGCCATGTCGTAAAGCCATCTGAATTTTTTTTTGTACTTCAGGATCCTCGTGAATGACACCGGGAAAGTTCATCATTTCTGCAAGCGCGACCATTCGATCATCCTGAAAGAGTGGCTCAAGGTCGTCAGCAAGCAGTGTCGCTCCACTTGTTTCAAGTGGAGAGGCAGGGACGCAGGAACTTGCTGCAAAAAAACAATCTAATGGCAGCCCCTTGGCATCTTCCATGATCCGTTTGATGCCGAGGATTCCTAACACATTTGCAATCTCGTGAGGGTCTAATACAACCGCTGTTGTACCATGAGGTGCTGCGAGGTTGCAAAACCCAGAAGGTGGGAGCATCGTGGATTCTACATGCATGTGCGCATCAATGAGACCAGGGGCAATGTACAAACCATCGCAGTGTATGACCTTCTTTGCTTTTGTTATGTCGAAAGTAAACGCACCATTGAGTATTCCGATCTCTTTGAAGATGATACTTCTTGTGTTGACATCAACAACTTGAGCGCCTTGGAGTAGAACATCAACTGTGCTCATTCAGTTTCCAATTCCACTGCATCACCAGGTTCCAAAACAAGTACGTCAATGTTTTCTGGTGCAAACCGCTTGACATCGACTTCAATAGGGGGCCAAGTGTTGTAATGCATAGGGATAGCAGTTGGGGCGCCGATCATTTCAGCCGCTGCAGCGGCCATTTCAGGACCCATAGTAAAACGATCACCTATTGGTAACATCGCGAGATCCGGTTTGTAAATTTCACCGATGAGTTCCATATCTGAAAAGAGCGCAGTATCTCCGGCATGGTATAGAACAGCACCGTCGAACTCGATTACAAATCCACAGGGCATTCCCATGTATTGACCATCGAAACTTGAAGAGTGAAAGGCTATGGTAAACGAAACTGCTCCAAATGGAGTTTCAATTCTTCCCCCAGGATTGCCCGGTTCACAAAGTTCGTGCCCTTTGCTTTGTAAGTATTCGCAGATCTCATACGCAGCGATAACAGTTGCGTTGTTTGCTTTGGCGATCTTTTCGCAATCTGCAAAATGATCAAAGTGCCCGTGTGTCACTGCAATGTGTGTGCATTTCACTTCATCTGCTGTACTCTTTGCAACGGGATTGTCAGTAAAGAACGGGTCGATGAGCAGGGAATGCGAGTCATTTTCGATTGTGAACGCCGATTGCCCGTGGAAGGTAAGTTTGATTGGCATAGTGCCTCCTTTAGAGGCATCCTACACGGGTGTCGTTTGACGTGTCGTCTGACATCAACGCGCTACATGTTACGTTCTGCGGCGGCGCTTTCCAGCACCAAGACCAGCGATCGCAAGGAGTGCGATTGCTCCTGGTGCAGGGACGAATTGGTGAGAAAATGCGTATTGCCCAAGAACCGAAAAAGAGGCTTCTTCTGCAATTGACCATCGGTCATTCTCATACGTAATGAATTGAATTGGCTCTGGAGCGTATTCTGTAAAGTCAACGTCGTATAGATTTGTTGTCCCAGTCGGCGCTTGTGGCACATTTCCCCAAGCAAATGCAGCAGACGTTTGTTCCTCTTCCCACGTAAGAAACGCTGTGACAAGCTGGGTGTCGTTTCCCATATCGTACCAGTCAATATCCGAACCAGTATCACCACCTGCAAACCAATCGGTGTCAGCGCCAGTTGTCGCAGAAACACCAATGAACTGATCAGGTGTACTACCAGAAGGATCGTTTGATGTTGTACCTCCAAACAGACCTATAAAGGACAAACCAGCATCCGTACTTGCAAGTAAGAACGAGAGCCTACCTTCAGTTACAACCCCATCAGTTTGCAATGCAGCAGCAATGACATCACGTTCGCCAAAAGTAAGGGTGTGATCGTCTCCTTCGAGAATACCATCAATTGCTCCTGCCTCAAGATTGAATGTACCATCCACTGAGTCGATTGTGATGTACTCACCAATGACGGCTTTAGGGACTCCAAGAGTCAAAGTCAGGATAGAAAGGGGGATGAGACGACGCATCGTTGTTCTTTTCATCGACCTGATTTGGTCAACATCTAAGGAATAATTACGTACTTCAACCCCACTGAGTTGGAAAAAACTGCGATCTAATCAATAAAAATTGCCTATTTTTACAAAATTGGTGAGATTAACCCCACTGCATTTTGCCAAGCACACCGACCGAGAGACCAATGAGAAACAACCTCCCTCTCGAGGAGGGTGGATTGACTCACATAGGACTGCTGCAAGAACCGCAAGTGGCTTGCAAAATCAGAGTCGTAGGCAAGCATGCTGATTTCAAAATTGAGTTCGAGGCTTCGCCGATCTAGGTTTGCCGAGCCGATGAGTGCAAGTTGTTTGTCAATGGTCATGGTCTTTGCGTGAAGAAGCCCGCCATGGAATTCGTGGATTTGTACACCTGCATCTAAAAGCCTTCCGAAACGTGATCGGCTTGCTGCGGCGACAAGCCATGAATCATTTCTCGCTGGTACGACAAGATGTGTATCAACTCCACGTGAAGCTGCAATTTCTAAAGCAGATTCTGTTGAAGTATCAGGCGCAAAATAGGGGGTCGTAATCACCAATTCCTCCCTTGCACTATGAAAGGCTGTTTGGAGTAATTGAGAGAGTGCCTGATTGTTGCTGTTTGGTCCTGTCGCCATAAACTGCACAGGGAACCCCTGTTTCACGACTTGTACAGATTCTTGAAGTAACGAGGACAAATTTTCGTCGCTATCCATAAACCAATCTTGGATAAAGACTGCTTGCAATTCTCGGACAGAAGGACCAACGAGCCGCAATGAAGCATCGACCCAAGGAGCAAATTTTGGTTTTGGTGCAAATGAGGGTTCAGCAATATTTTGGCTGCCAACATATCCGACCGAGTTGTCTATCACGGCAATTTTGCGATGGTTTCGAAGATCTAACCGAACAAGTGCTGCCCGGAAAATGTTTGCAGGGAGTGCTTCAGTAACGCGGACTCCCGATGCTTTGAGCGCTCGACAAGTTTCAGAGCGAAGAAAGTTTTTGGAACCAACAGCATCGATGAGAAGTCTACACGTCACGCCATTTTTCGTTGCTTCAGTTAATGCAGCCGCGATTTTTTTCCCAGCATCATCATCAAGCATGATGTAAGACAACACATGGCAGTGTTTTTTTGCTTGCAAAATATCATTTGCAAGGGAGTCAATCATTTTGTCTGAATCACCAAAGAGGATTGCTTCGTTTCCACCAATGACAGTCGATGCGCCTACTGCTTCGGCAATGCTCGCAATCGGTTGGAATTCGGCAACGACACTTCCTTTTGCATGTCCGACTTCAGGGCAATGTGATGCGTACCCCACAGGAATGAGTTTCAGAATTTCTCGGTGACGTTTTCTTCTCAGTGCTCCAAGCCTCGTTGTTCCCAACAACAGATAAATAGCCGAACCAATAAAGGGGAGTGCAACAAGGAGCAAAATCCAAGCTAGTTTTGCAGAAGACGATTTCTTCCGTTGGAGGAGAATGACAAAGATCATGAAAACTTTTAAAACAAGTTCTCCAACGAACAACAGGACTGTCCAGGATGCATCATGCATATTGGCAAGATACACGATTCACCTACAAATCAGTTTCCGATTTTTGCAATTCTGTCTGGTTGTGTGATGTCAAGGTCTACCGACCGTCCCCGATCGATCGCGCCATGGTCACGAAAAATGTGATCAAGTCGAGAGAGTTTCTCTGAAGCAAGTGCCTCAAGTCCAATCTCT
Source organism: Phycisphaerales bacterium (assembly GCA_030748455.1). Next base: position 12,136 of record JASMLY010000037.1, read on the forward strand.
TCACCTGGGGCGGAACCCCAAAGAAGTCGACATGGCGTGTCAGTTACAAGGGTCAATGTGCGGTCTGATGACCAGTGGGACAAATCAATTCCTTCAACTTGAAGTGCCCAAGGTTTGTCATAAATGAGTCGTAGAACCTGAAGCCCCGCAACGATATCACCACCATCCCATCGCAGACCAGGTCGTTGGGGAGCTGCATGTTTGGGTTCGCTAAGCGTCACGAAATGATATCCCTCTGAAACGATACGCCCATCCCGCATTGGAAGCACGATCCCAACAGGATCAACGTACCGCGCACCAAAGGCAGTGCGGACACGAGCATGTGGAATCAAGAAAGAAGCATCGACTCTTGCGTGTGCCTCATCGACCCAAGCAATCTGGTGTACTGAGGAAAACCAGCCGGTTCCTTCAAGAGCTTGTGCTGCGTTGATTAACCCTTGCCTTCCCACAGGAAGAGCAGCAAGGTGAGATTTTACAACATCCTGTAGTTCTGCAAGAAGTGAATCATCAAGCCATACAGGGGAGTCCTCAAATGTAACATCAACATCTATTGCAGCAAGCCGAGTTGCACGTAAACTTGGAACGCTCAATGCAGTGAGTGTAATGATTCCACCGATCATGAGAATCCAAGCGACAGTAATTGGAGACCGAAAAATCATGAGGAATGCGGTGAAGCATCGTAAAAACATCGCTCCTAGTGAAGCGAATGTATGTTTCAACAAAGTAAATCTAGATCGGTGACGACGAGCCATGGCGTACCAACACATCGGCATCTTTATGCCTACATCTTGAAGTTCGGGTCTCCAAAACTAACTGGGGACTTGTTTTTCAAGGAGTTCGTTTTTTTCTTGCGAGGGCATATTCGACAAGTTTGGTACAGAGGGAAGTCATATTCAATCCTACGTGTGCGGCAGACATTGGCAAAAGGGAATGGTCAGTAAATCCCGGCATTGTGTTGACTTCGAGAAACCAGAGTCCTGCATCATCGAGGATGAAATCGACTCGTGCGATATCTCGAATATTCAATCTGTGAACAATTTTTTTTGCCCAGGTCGTGCAAAGCTGATTGGGAAGAGTTGGCTCAATAATGTAAGAGGTATCGTCCCGCTCATACTTTGCTGCAAAATCGTAGTTCCCTCCTTGCGGGATGATTTCAATAGGCGGGAGTGTGGAATCACCAAGAATTCCAACTGTAAGTTCTCGTCCTTTTTTGTACTCTTCGGCGAGGAACCATTCTCGTTTTCGTAACAGTTTGGTAGCAACTTTTTCTACATCCTCTGCCTTGGTACAAATGGAAATATCAACACTTGACCCATCGGCAATTGGTTTGAGAACAACTGGAGGTTTCATCGAGCATGAAGGCTCGTTGCGTACTTGCCAACTTGGAGTTTGGATCCCAATTGAAGATGCAATTTCTTTGCTTCGAACCTTGTCCATCGCTGCAGCAGCAGCCGTACTTGTAGAACCAACAAAAGGAATTGAAGTTTGTTCAAGTAATTTTTGAAGTGGGCCGCCCTCACCGTACGGTCCGTGAAGTACGGGGAAGATGACGTTTGCCTCAAGTTTAAGGATGTCGTCGATAGATGGTTCATCGATGAGCACAAGCGATGTTTCAAATGAAGTATTTTTTTGGAGCGCAGTTGCGACCGAGGTACCAGAGTCGATTGATACTTCTCGCTCCGCATCAGGGCCTCCCATGAGAACGGCGACTCGTGGCTTCGTCATTGAATGACCTCGGGGTCACGTGACCAAATCACAACCTCGTTTTGCAAGTGAATTTGTGTTTTGTCTTCAACACGTGTACGAATTGCATCCATGAGTTCAATCACATTCCTCGCTGTTGCTTGTGCAGTTGTTGTGATGAAGTTCGCGTGTTGTGTGCTCACGGAAGCACCACCAACTGAAAACCCTTTAAGACCAGCTTGATCGATGAGTTGTCCTGCAGAAATTCTGCTCCCATCTGGTAAAGACGGGTTTTTGAAGGCACAGCCAGCAGAAGAATCAGCAAGTGGTTGGCGTGATTTTTTCCAAGCAAATATTTCTTTGACTTTCTCTCGGATAGGAATTGGGTCACTTTTTTGTAATGTGAACGTTGCAGAAAGGATCACAGGTTCGACGATCCTGCTCTCTCGATACCCAAAACGGAGGTCTTCTTTTGAATGGGACATGAGTTCCCCAGCCGACGAAAGACACGTGACTGTTTCAAGAGAATCGCTGATACATCCATATTTTCCTCCAGCATTCATACGAATCGCCCCACCGATAGACGCAGGGATTCCTGTCATTGCCGTCAGTCCATCAAATCCGTTTCGTACACACTCCATGAGCGTTGTTGCCATATCCGCTCCCCCCATCGCGTGCAGAGAAATCGATTCATTTGCAGAATGAATTCTTGTTTTCTGGAAGCAATCGTGGTCGAGTTTTACCACAATGCCATCAATCCCAATGTCATCGACGAGTAAGTTTGCACCATTTCCGAGGACTCGAAAGGGGACTTGGGAATCGTGACATCTTCTGAGAAGGATTGAGAGTGCATCAGCAGAACGAGGTCGAACGAGCGCATCGGCATGCCCTCCGACTACAAAGTAGGTCATCGAGCCTATGGGTGCATCGAACATAACATCAACATCGAGGTCTCCGAAGAATGTTGAACGAAAACGTGTTGGCATGGTGTTACTAACCTACGTGCAGTGAAGTTTCAAGGAGTCGATATCCGATGGTCGTCACGGGACCAGCTCCCATAATGACAATCAAATCACCATCGCGAGCAATCGTTTTGATGTGATGCACGATGTCATCGAAGTCATTGATATGTTCTGCTGCTGCGCCTTGATTGGTTAACTTATCAACGAGGTCTTGAGCTGAGACCCTCTGTTGTTCTGCAATCGAGTCTCGGACAAAATAAATGTGTGGGACGATCACAACATCTGCGCTAGAAAAACTTTGCGCGAATGCATCGAGGAGGAACCGAGTTCTGCTGTGTTGGTGGGGTTGAAAAACACAAATGAGTCGTTTTGGTAATTCTGCAGCTCGGAGTGCATTGAGAGTGAGTTCGATTTCTGTTGGGTGATGTCCGTAATCGTCGTATACGGTTGCAGTCCCGTTGTTGCAGGGCAGATCTCCAAGCCGTTGGAGCCGTCTATCTACACCACTAAAATTTTCGAGGGGCGCGATACTATCTACCCAATCGACACCGAGATTCGCAGCGTGAATCGCAGCAGCAGCAGCGTTCAGTGCGTTGTGCGAACCGGGCATGGGGTTTGTCCATTGGATCGTCCACATGCCATCACGGAGTATTCCTACTCGCCGTACTGCTGGGTCAAACACGATCTGATAATCAGCTTCAGGGTGGAATCCGAAGGTCTCTACTTTGCATGTAAGCCCTGGAGTGACGACTTGACGATGCGCACCATCGTGCGCGATGAGTAAGTAACCACCATCTTCTTCGCTCGGAATACGCTGTGCGAATTGGCGAAATGATTCGATGATTGCGTCGATCGAGTCGTACACATCGAGATGATCTTCTTCGATGTTGTGGATGAGCGCTGAGGTTGGTCTATGGTCGTGAAACGATCGATTAAATTCACACGATTCACTCACTAAGATGCCTTGTTCACCCGCTCGTCGTCCGGTAGGAATTTGTTGTGAACCAACTCTGCTCGAACCGCCAATCTGGTCACATGTCGCCCCTACAATGAAGCTTGGGTCCATTTCAGCACTGAGTAAAATTGCACTGAGCATTGAAACCGTTGTCGATTTCCCGTGTGTTCCAGCGAAACAAACAGCAGTTCTATTTTGTTGGACGAGTCCGAGCATTTTCGCATACGTGATGACTGGAATGCCCTGTTCTTCGGCGGCGAGGATCTCAGCGTGTTCAGCTGGTATTGCAGCAGAATTGATTACGGCGTTGCAATCAGGAGTAACGTACGTTCCATCCTGATCATGTACCACGGGGATTCCATCATGGATGAGTGACTCGGTGATTGTTGACTGGGTAGAATCAGTCCCAGTGATTTCTGCTCCAAGTTGCTTAAGAAGCCGAGCTAGACCGCTCATGCCACAGCCTCCAATTCCTACGAAGTGGAATCGCTTCCCCCGAAGTTCGTCAGCATCAAACGGAAAAGGCGGTGTAGGAGTCATCAGGTATAGATTGTATCGCCGCCTGAGAGGCATGTGCTTGAATTGGGTTGTCGTGAGAGATAGAATTCACGATCAATTTTGAATTGACCACTTCGATCAAATTGACCTTGTACAATCTACACCATCATGCCACACCACCATGCTCAAATTCTTATTGTCGATGATGAACCAGATCACGCCGAAGTCATGGCAGAGTCCCTTCGTAGACTCGGTCATGTTTGCACTGTGGTTGATGGGCTCGAATCTGCTCGTTCTGAATTGACACTAGGAAGTTTTGACCTCGTGATTTCAGATATGGTGATGGAGGAAGAAAATTCAGGGCTAAAAGTTCTTGCTCTAGCGCAGGAACATCAAGATAGTTGCGCAACGATCGTCGTTACGGCACATGGAGATATCCCAACAGCAAAGGCTTCTCTGAAGGGCGGAGCGTATGATTTTATAGAAAAACCACTTGATCTTGACGTGTTTCGAAATCTGTCGACACGTGCGTTAGAGGCAGTGATGCTTCGCCAACAAAATGAGAGCCTACGGGGACAAGTTGATTCTGCCTATGGTTTTGAGGGCATTATCGGGGAATCCAAAGCAATGACGCAAGTGATTGCATTGATACGGCAAGTCTCACAAAGTAATTTGCCGGTGCTGATCACAGGAGAATCTGGAACTGGCAAGGAACTTGTAGCAAAAGCTGTACACAATCACTCGAAGCGGGCTTCGAAACGGTACGTTGCGTTTAATTGTGCTGGGCAAAGCGAATCGCTTATCGAGGATCAACTGTTTGGGCATGTTCGAGGAGCATTTACTGGTGCAGACAGGGATCGGGAAGGCATTTTTGAGTATGCAAATCAGGGAACGCTCTTTCTTGATGAAATTGGCGATATGCCGCTGACGATGCAAGCGAAACTCTTACGTGTTCTTGAGACAGGCGATGTGATTCGACTCGGACAAAATAATTCTAGAAGTACGGATGTCCGATTTGTCTCTGCTACAAATCAAGATCTTGCTGATCGTTGCAAAACCGGAGAGTTCCGAGAAGATTTACTCTTCCGTATTAAGGGGGCTGAGATAAAAATCCCTCCGTTACGAGAACGTCGAGACGATATTCCTCTTCTTGCAACGCATGCACTTGGTAGTTATTCAGCTGAGATGGACATCCCTATTCCTGAAATTTCAGAACCAGTCATGTTGCGACTTGTTGGGTATGATTGGCCGGGGAATGTACGCGAGTTAATCAATACAGTGCATCGCATGGCAGTTATGGCTAATGGAAAGCGCATCGAACTGGCCCACATTCCAGATGAGATACGAAATAGTTCGACAGATGAGTTCCCAGATTTTGGTAGCCTTGCTGGTGTGGGTTTAGATAAACTCGAAAAAGAAGCAATTCGACAAACGTTAGCGATGACTGGCGGGAATAGAGAGCAAACAGCTAGTTTGCTTGGCATTGGTGAACGAACGTTGTACAGAAAACTCAAAGAATACGGTGTAAAGTAGACGTTCGTCTGTTGTTCAGTCCCCGTAGGTAATCGCTCCTGTGCTCGATGAAATCGTGAGTTGATCTTCACGTTCCCGAATCCGCATACGAAGAGTTGTCTCAATCGTAAAATCTATAAGGCCACCATTTTGGTCAAACGTGATCATGTTGTTGGCAGCATTTGTTTCGATCAACACACCTTCGGCAGGTGTCCCGCGCCCAGTTCCGATTGAGAGAATGAGAGGATCAAGTGTTTCTGTTTCTAGGACAGGGGTTTCTGGATCCTCCGTTCGTGCGATGTGCCAACCAGTACCATCGTCGTGAATGACAAGTGCATATTCGTCTTCTGGGTGTGTAATAGCCAGAATTTGCGTGTGTTCTATATCACTCGTTAGTAATCTTTCTGCTGCATCAAGACGAAGAGAATCAGAATCACCAGCAAGTGGTATCGCGAGCGCAGCAAGAATAGAGAGGATCGTCAAGGCAATGAGCAATTCGATGAGTGTAAAGCCAGGGCGGTTTGATGTCGTCATTGTCGAATTCCACCTGCAAGTTGATTCTGATACGTGCCTCTCACTTGCTGAGCAAACAATTCCCACCTGCTTGTGTCTGCTCCGTACATCATGAGCATAAAGATAACTTCGTTTGGTCGTTCAGTGGGTTGGTCTTTCCAGTCTCGCCAATGGCTCGATGCTGTTTCATAGGGTGTTGCCCTGATCGAATCAATGACAGAATCAATCAGCCCTGCATCGAGTTGCGTAATGGTCGCAAGCTCTGGGTGTACTTCACCATTCTCGTTATACAGCGGGCTCGAATGATCTGCATACCCACCGTGATCAAGTGACGTGTCGTAAAGCAATCTTGAAGCGTCTTGCATCGAAATTTCCTCTGCGGCAATTCGGCCGCAGAGCGTTGTTACACCCTCAATGGATACATCGCTTTGTGGTGCGTAAAGTTCGGCTTTGAGTGTAGAAATCCCGCCAACTTCCCAATCATTGCTGCCATGACCGTAAAGTTGAACTCTCGTTGTATCCATCCATGATTGGATTGAACGCTGTTCATTTCCGATGTAGCTTGAGTGGATGTCAACATCACCTCCTACGTGAATTGTCAGCGTTGCAGACTCACCGAGTAAGATCGATGCGCCACTAAGTGACAAATCATGTTCGACTGTGAGTGTGACATCACCTTGGATTTCAATTGTTGTTCCGAAACCGAGGTGTACACTATCTGTGTTGTAGACACCTTGTTGAACAATCATGTTGCGATTTCCCTCGCTTGATTGGGAATTCCCAAACGCAAAGTTTCGGATCCAATCAGAAACGGAAGAACGACCAAAGAAGGAAGACTCCGAGTTGCTCGAAAGCGTAAATGGAGTACCTTCGATAGGAGCAGTAGGGGGATCTGGTAGAACAGGATCGCTTGTAAATGTCTGCCGATCAACATTCGATGATGCCACCATCGAAGATGCATTGTTGCGTGTATGCAGTTCCAACGTGCTCCGTTGGAATGGCGATTCAATCTCCACAGAAAGAGGATTTGTTGCAAGTGTCGCAATGCGTAAAGGATTGTTTTGAAGAGAGAGTGGGGAAGCTTGCCAAGTTTGAATAGAAGCAACGTCGTCTATTTCAATTGTAGATGTAGCAAACGCTGCATACTCGCTGTAATCAACATCATATTCTTCTTCATTTGGAATGACAGTCGCAATAGCTTGTGTTGATTGTGAGACTTGATTAACTGTAGACGTAATCGTGATTTCAACTTCAGATGTTTCTTCTGTGGGTGGTAAATGAGTCTCATGATCAAGGATTGCAATGGTGATGATGCCATCTCCAACCTGCAGATCTGAGACAAGCAGACCATCGATGTGCTCTGTTTGCCAATTGATGTTTGTCTCGAGGATTGCAACTGCAACTTCTAATCCAGATTCAGCAACCGCACGTGCTCGGGCAGCTGATTCGATATTGGAACTGATCGCTACGGAATTGTCTCTGCTGCCAAAATACGCAACACTCATTGTTCCTATTACTAAGATAGCAACCATGACGAACATCAATGCTATACCTCGACGTTTTTGCATTAATATTGCTCCTGTGGTAGATAGTGCTGTCGAATAGACTCGTCAATGAGTGCATCTCTCGAGTTCCCATCAGAAGTAGAGGTGGAAAACCGAATGCACGTGCGTATTGCGGAATGAAGATCTGCATCATTACACCAAATGAAGCACGTTTCTACGTGATCAATGAGATTGAATGTGCTGATGAATGAAGAACCTTCCAAAGTTGAGAGCAACGCATCAAAATCTGTTGTTTCATCGCATTCTGTATCTGCAGCATCGATCATCGGTTGTGACCACTCTTCAGGAAATGAAACAAATTTGACTGTGAACGTTTTTGCAACTGCGTCAAACTGTAACCACCGTACTTCTGAAGCATGAACAGTGTTACTTTCGCGGCTGTCATCGAGCCAGATCGTGAGTGATTCGTCAGTCTTATCAAGGAAACATCTCGCTGGTGCTATATATGCAGCGAGGCGAACCTGTGCTGTTGCAAGTTGTATTGCGCTTCGCCTTCCATCGTCACGAGAAGTCATGCTGTTTGAAACAGCCGCCATCATGGAAGCAATCGCAGCGCCAATCATTGCAGTGATTCCAATTGCAATGGTCATTTCAAGCAGAGTAAGGCCGCGTCGAGTCATGAGCTTGGCTCCGCAATGAATCGTTCAATTGTGGATAATGAACGACCATCTTTGTTAAAGGTCGTAACTTGGATCGTTTTACCCTTGATATAGATTTGCAGTGCATCAATAAACACTTCTTTTGGAGCGATCCCGACAGAGCGACCAATATGTTCCCAGTCGCCATCTAGCAACGCACCCGTTGGATCTTGAAGCGTTCCGATTTCTTCACGATACCCATTCCAAGTTTCTAACTTGTCCCACTCCTCCTCACCGATTTGCGAGAGTAGGGACTCGGCAGCGATGCTTGCTACAACTCGTTCACGAGTTTCAAGGTTCTGTTGTTGTGCAGCAACAATTGCTTGGGTAATCGAACTCACGGCGAGCGTAAGGAGTGCAACAGCGATCATAACTTCGAGAAGGGCGATCCCTCGGATCCCACGCACTCTATGACGAGCTGTCTGAGATAGTTGATTCGTTGCACAGAACATGCAGAACTCATCGAAGTGATCGTTCTTACCCTATAGATTGGAATTGTTACATTGTTGATTCATGGACGCTCTAATCGATGTATGTTGGTTTTCTTACCTAAACTCCCAATTTCGTAGTCCGATAACCCGCAGGCACCCATCCATCAAAGCACCCTCAACTCAAAGGTGGGGATGGGTTGCGTTTGCCCATGGTTTCGTCATAATGCCTGCACTATGCCGTGGCGGCTCTATCGATATATGCTTGTAGACATGCTTCGGCAATTTGTAATTACCGCAGCTGTCTTGGTCGTTGTTATCGCCTTTGGAGCAGCGATCAAGCCATTATCCAACGATAGCCTCATATCTCCACTCGATGCAGCGACATTTGTTGTGTATGCGATGGTTCCAATGTTGCAGTTTGCCCTCCCTTTTGCAGCAGCCTTTGCGGTGACTCTGACGTTTCATCGGCTCTCTCAAGACAATGAAATCATCGCCATGGCAGTTGCTGGTCAATCTTACATGGGGATTTTGGCACCATTTGCTGCACTTGGGCTTTCACTCACGCTTCTCTTAGGTGTGTTGACACAGTGGGTCATCCCTAGCTTTATAGGGAAGATGACAGAATCTCTCGCTGCAGACATGCCAAGAATGTTGACGAGATCGATTCAACAGCACGCCCCATTTGTTCAAGGAAATTTAGTTATCTGGGCTGAAAAAGTGTTTCTTGGTGGAGACGATGGAGAGAGAATCGTTTTAGATCGAGCCGCAGTTGCCAAAGTCGACGAACAACATCGACCAACCATGTACCTCACTTCATCAGCGACTTCAATTGATGTGGTGAAAGATTTGAATGACTCATCCTTGCTTGTTCGGTCAAAGAATTCTGTGCAATGGACTGACGAAGGACAAGGTGCAGGTTCCACTCGTGGGGCAGTTGAAAGCGAGCTCTCACATGCGATCGGGATTAGTTCAGAAACAAGTCGACGTCCATCTTCGATGACTAGAAGCGAGTTGTTACAAGTTGAATCCGATACATTGCTCTACCCTCCAATTGATCAAGCAGCGGATCAACTTCGAAACCTTCTCGTTCTACGAGAGTACTGGCAAGCATTGACAAAACATTTCAATGCAAAAAAAGAAATACAGTTTCATACGAGCAACAGCGCGCAAGCGTTCATCGTTCGTTCAGATCGGTGCACAGGTGGAACATTCCGTGGTTCCATCGAAGTGGAGATGCAACGTAGAAACGGTGAAAAAAGCATCCTTGTTCCAGCAACTGCTCGATTACAAGCAGAGTTACAAGAAGGCGATATAGAAACTCTAACGCTTGCCTTATCAGATGTACGAGTTGGAGTTGGAGAAGTTGGTGAGAATCGAAGAACAGAATTACGTATTCAAGATTTGACAGTGGATGCTGACATTGCCATGCCCAACATTGAGAAAAACATTCCAGAACTTCTTACACGCGCAAAGGAATTCGAGAAAGGATCAATTCCACGAGCGGCAAATCGGCTAGAAGTCCAAATTGAGAGGCTACATCTCCAAGTGCTGAGTAGAGTTAACCAGAGATGGGCTATGAGCGCAAGCGCATTTTTGATTGTTTTGTTTGGGTCTATGACAGCAATTCTTTTCCGAGAAAAGACAGCGTTGGCTACATTCACAAAAGTGTTCTTTCCTACTGTCATCGCAATTATTCTCGTTTTCGCAGGGGGCCAGATCGTTCGGGATGGAAGAGTTGGTTTTGGGTTTGGTGTGATGTGGTCAGGAAACACAGGGGTTCTTCTGCTCATTCTTTACACTTGGAAACAATTGAGGTGCCATTAAATGCGTACGTTGACACGCTCAATTGTGATCAGAATGGTAAAGAACTTTGTTATTCTATTCGTCCTGCTGTTTGTACTTGGTTCAATGATTGATTTAATTGTCAATCTTGAAGAATTTGACAAAGCGGCAACACAGATGTCTGAGGGCAAGGGATTTTTTGCAAGAATTTATTCAATTTTCTTTGTAGCGTTTGGATTTGAAGGTCCTCGTATCTTTCAGGTTTTTGCTTATTTTCACGGGCTAATCGCGATTGGTGCTATGGGATTCACTGCATCTCAAATGTGGAAATCACGAGAGTTTATCGCGATGATGGCAGCTGGAATTTCTCTCAGAACGGTCGCAATGCCATTCATTGTTGTTACGATCTGCATTAGCGGTGTTGCTCTGTTGAATCAAGAACTCATGTTGCCAAAGGTCGCCCCACTTTTGCTCCGATCGCACAGTGAAGTTGGAAGTGAATCCGTTGAGGCGTTCCCTGTTCCATTTACTCCAGATAAAAATAAAACATTATTGATTGCATCATCACTTGATCCAGTCACAGGCGATCTTCTCTACCCAACTTTTTTGATTCGAAATGACACTGGGCAGATGGTAGGTCGAGTCTATGCAACAAGTGGTACATGGGATGAAACAAGACAAGGTTGGCTTCTAGAAAATGGGAAGTCATCTGAAATTTCTACAGAAGATGCACTGCACAATAGGGTCTCTGCGTTTGCACCAGTCGATGTAGAATTTTTTGAAACAGATCTATCTCCGCACCTGCTGACACTTCACAGATATGGACAATATCTTGGTTTATTGGGGATTTCTCAACTCAACCAGATGTTAGAAACAGTCGGAACTTTCGATAGAGCGCAACTTTCTCGACATTGGTATTCGAGGTTTTCAACAATCGCGATGAATATTCTTGCAATGTTCATTGTGATTCCATTTTTTGTAACGAAGGATCAGATATCTATCGTGAGACAATCGCTTTGGTGTGCAGCAGTCGCAATTGCAATTTTGTTTGGTGGATCCTTTTTGATGTTGATGGCGTTTTCAGGAATACCATCGGTTGTTAGTGTATTCTTGCCTGCGTTGTTATTGATTCCAGTCGCGTTTGTACGAATGACCGCATTACATACTTAAACGTAACTATCTGTTAAGCGTTCGTTTGAGTGTAGTATCAATGATCGTTGCACGAATGTTCTCTTGCAGGGAATTTGAAAGTTTTTCCATTTCAAGTTGTTCAATGGCGAGTCGACTGAGTAGTTCCATTTTTCCCTCTACATCCGAAAGTATCGCTGTCGGTTTGGATGGTGCACTCGTGACGGTAACGAGAATCCAGCGATCGCCGATCAAAATAGGTTCGGAGCATTGCCCTATCGGTAAAGATTGAATTCGTTCACGAACAGATGATGGCCACGCAGGATCGACTGGGCTGATTGGTTCTACGACTCCGCCGTTTGCCGAACTTTGATCGATCGAATGTGTTGCTGCAATTGTTGAAAAAGGTATTCCCTCATTAATTTTGTTTGTCGCAGTTGTCGCTTCCTCAAGTGTCGAAGTTACGATGATGCGTGTTGGGTATCTAGGCCCATGGATCAGCGCAAACATGCGGTGTATGGAATCTTCAGTGATGGTTACATTCTGTTGAATGAGTTTTCGAAGACCTGCATTTCGAACACAGAGTGAATCAAACCGTTCTTTTCCGTATCCCCGAATATCTAGCATTTTTTCAAGTTCCCTCTGAGATTGATCACCCGTTGTGTTGAGTAGGACTTGTTTTTCATACGCAATCTCATCTGGGATCACGGGTGGGAAACCATTGCGTTGCAAAGAATCTTCAATCATGTACCCAAGGGCGATTTCATGGAATATTTCTTTACCTTTGGCTTCTACGAGAAAGGGCCACATCTCTTCGAGACGTACTGGTTGTCCTGAAACAATGCAAACCGCTCTCGATGGCGTTGCATTGATCGATTTCTGGGTTGTGTGGTTCTGCATCGCGGTCTTTTGACCGCAACCCACCAATAGGGGGAAAATCATTGTGACAAAGGCGAGCTGGGCGAGTATTCTGTGTGAGACCATGGCAAAGCAAAGGATACTCGCCTGCCCCCTTTGTGGGGAGACCCAATACGAACAATCAACATGTAGGCAGTGCGAAGGAGCACTCGACCCTGATGGCCTTTTGCTTGCAGAAGCATCTTTTGGACCTTGGTATGTTCGTGATGAGCAGAATCCATTCGCTCCTGGAATGACCTATGACATACTCGTTCAGAGGGTCAGAACTCAGACGATCCATCCCTATACGCTTGTACGGGGGCCAACCACGAGGCAGTTGTGGATCGTCGCCAAACGAGTTCCAGGAATCGCCCATTTACTTGGTCGGTGCCATAAATGTGACGAACATGTAGATGCACAAGAGCGGGGGTGTCCGTTTTGCAAGACAGCGTTTGGAGGCTATAGGGATCGTGATTCTTTGGGACTAGAGAAGAAGGGACAGCAGAAAGTTGAGGCTGAGGGTGTGTCATCCTTTTTGGGAGATACTGCGATTTTTGATACGTGCTCACAACCGCTGACACCTCAAAAGAACGCGAACGGTTCTTCTGAAACGAAACCAATGCGTGATGTTGTCTCTGATGAAGATACTCCTGGGAGTCCTGCGTTTCGTGCTCTACAAAGGAGAATTGCACAGTTGCAACGGAGGAATAGAGCTCTAGCGATCGCTACGAGTATCGTGGCTCTTGCTTTGGTGATCGCAGTGATACAACTTGCCTTGTAGCAACTGGTTTGGGCAGTACTCAGTTACCGGACTTACAAACAGAGATTATCGTAGCAGGGGCAATCATGCCGATGGCATCTTGGCTGTCATATCGCACAGCGGGATCAGTGTTGCGGCTCTCACTGGTTTCACCTCGGACAGGATGTTCGCTCGCAAAGGTTGCGAGGACCGAAGGATAGAGTCAGACCGCGAGGATTGCGACACACATGAAGGTGCAAACAACGAGATTTGGTTCAGTAGAAGTTGATGCCACGAGAATCATTGAATTTCCCTCTGGATTACTTGGTTTTTCAAGTTATAACACGTATGCATTGTTACAACCTGATGATGATGGACTTTTTTATTGGCTCCAATCTACTGAAGCACCAGAGTTAGCATTTGTCGTGACGGATCCTTCGGCTTGGGTACCTGAGTACAAAGCCAATGTCAGGAAAGAGCAAATGGATGAGTTACAGCTTTCAAACTTAGATGGAGCTCAAACGTTTGTCATTGTCAATAAATATGACCTTGCCTTAACCGTGAATTTGCAAGGTCCGATCGTCGTAAATTTAGCAAGCAGAAAAGCGATGCAACTTGTCTTGGTGGACAAGCGATGGACAACTCGTCATGAGATTGTTCGTATTGCTTCGGAGCAACGCGTATCTGCTTAGGTTGAGTTACATGGGTACGTTCATGGAAGGACACCCACGTGCTTTCGCACAGAACCCTTGAGGAAGGACCCGAAACATGTTAGTTCTATCACGCCATCGGGACGAAACAATTATGATTGGTGATGACATCGAGTTGACCGTAGTCGATATCCGAGGTGATAAAGTTCGCATTGGTATCAAAGCGCCATCGAATATTCCCGTACACCGAAAAGAAGTTTATGAAGCAATTCGTAGTGAAAACGAAGGCGCATCGGCGTTCAATCAAACTGATTTGAAAGCAGTGCAACCTCCTAGAATTGCAGGGTTGTAAAAACTAACCGGTGGTTAGTTTTTCGACAGTGAGTTGCTTCCCTAACTCGACTCCAGGTTGGGTATAGGGATCGATTTGTAGGAGGTTTCCAGCATACGCTGTGGTTAACTCCCACAAAGCGAACAATTGACCAATGGTGTGTGGACTTACTTGCTCAAGTGAGAGCGTCCAAGTTGGTTGATCACCATCTGCTACTGCCTCAGCAGTAGCCTGTTGTTCAGCAGTGAGAACTTCTCTCATCGTTTTGTTGCCTAGCCACGGTGTAGTATCAAAGAGGACACGCTTACCAAGATCAAGGTCATCGCCCTCCTGTACGTGGATAAAACCAATCACCTTATCAGCAGGGCCTTCACGCCAAAGCTGTAACACACTGTGTTGGTCGGTTGCACCGATTGCAGCAATTGGAGTTGGTCCGACGCGAACGGTATTCTTGTTGAGCTTACCAAGGGATTCAGCCCATAGTTGTACCCACCAATGGGTACACTGAACGAGAGAATCGCAATAGGGCATCATAATGTGCATAGGTCTGAGGTCTATCGTATGCCCTATGAGATAGCGTGCGAGGATTGATGCCATGTTCTCAGGTTTGTTGCAATGTTCTGCCATTGCATTTGCTCCATCGAGCATAGATGAAATATCAATGCCACACATTGCTGCTGGGAAGAGGCCAACTTGTGAAAGAACACTGAATCTCCCTCCAACACCTTCAGGTACATCAAGCGTTGGCCAACCTTGATCTTCAGCGAATGATCGAAGCGATCCAGTTCTTCCTGTTATCGCAACGTACGTAGCTCGAGGTAGCTTTTGAAGCGCAACCATTAAGTTTGAGGCAATTTCGATGGTTTCTCCCGACTTCGAGATTACGCACACAACAGTATGTTGCTGGGAGGGATCATCTTGCTGTATTTGTTTGTATGTGGATTGAATTGTTTTGGGATCAACGTTGTCGAGAACGAACAATCGTGGACCATTTCTCTCACTATGTGGGAGCAAGTTCCAGTGTGGATCAAGCAACGCAGTATGAATCGCTTTTGTACCAAGCGAAGAACCCCCAATTCCGATGACTACTAGGTTTTGGCATTGTGGGCGAATCGAGGAAACGAGCGAATGGACGCCACGCTCATTCGTAGCTCGGAGTTGACCATGCCACAGGTTTTTCCATTCTTCCCTTGGTGAAGGGGGTAGTTCCTTCGTACATGGACAACCAAGCGTTGTCGTAGGTGGTGTATTTGTTGTAAGGGTAATCAAGTTCATGATTATGCCAACGCTTGATCAAGATCAGCTTGAAGATCGTCGCAATCTTCAATTCCTACACTAAGGCGAACAAGCCCATCGTCAATGCCTAACTGATTTCGCATTTCAGGTGGGACAGAGGCGTGGGTCATGATTGCAGGGTGTTCAACGAGTGATTCTACACCACCAAGCGACTCGGCTAGGGCGAACACACGGAGCTTTTCTAAAAAGGAACGACTCGCAGGAAGGCCACCATGAAGAACACATGAAATCATACCACCGCCAGCAATTTTCCCGTCCATGGTCATCTGTTTCATGGCCACGTCGAATTGTGGGTGGCTAGGAAGCCCAGGATAGATGACCCGTTCAATCGCGCTGTGGGATTCAAGCCAACTGGCGATTCTTGTTGCACTCTCACAATGCCGTCGCATACGAAGCCCAAGAGTTTTTATACCTCGGAGTGTAATGTAGGAATCAAAGGGACCAAGAATTGACCCGACTGAATTTTGCACAAATCGGATTCTTTCAGCGAGATCTTTTTGTGCAGTTACAAGGATTCCACAAACGACATCGCTGTGACCGCCTAGGTATTTTGTACCTGAGTGCATGACGATATCGAAACCACACGCTAATGGTTGTTGTAAAGCAGGAGTTGCAAATGTGTTGTCGCATGCGAGCAAAATATTTTTATCTTTTGCAATTTCGGCGATGGCTTCAAGGTCAACAAGTTTGAGCGTAGGGTTTGTGGGTGTCTCAATCCAAATGAGTTTTGTGTTTTCTTGAATAGCGTTTGTGAGTGCATCGGGATCTGTAAGATCGACATGAGAAAATTGTAACCCCGCAGATGGTGTACGCACTTTTGAAAATAGTCGATGTGTTCCACCGTAGAGATCATCCATTGCAACAACGTGGTCACCACTTTGTAAGAGATCAAGTAGGGTGCCTATGGCAGCCATGCCACTTGAAAAAGCAAATCCACCATAGGAGGCATCATCTTCTTCAGTGAGTTCAGACCCCTCAAGCCTCGCTATGCACCGTTCTAGTGCGTACCGAGTTGGGTTGTGGCTTCTTGTGTACTCAAATCCCTTATGAACACCAGGTGATTCTTGGGCGTAGGTAGAGGAGAGAAAGATCGGTGGCATGACTGCGCCTGTCACCGGTTCTGGCGATTGTCCTGCATGGACTACTTTTGAATCAAATCGTATTGGGTGTTTCAACGTGGTAACTGCCTACGTAAATGGTTAATGAGATCAATTTTAGTAATGAGACCAAGGAATGAATCAGTGTCATCCACAACAATTGCTACTTTATCTTGCGCAAACAATGGGAGAAGGTCGTCGATGGTATTGTGTGCTGCGAGTGTATCAAGTTCTTTTGTCATGAATTCGCTGCATGGACTTCTGAAATTAGCAGGGTCTTTATGCACCGCTAGAAGTAAATCGCTCTCATCAATAATCCCTACAACTGATCCTGCTTCATCAAGGACTGCAAGTTGGCTGATGTCGTACAAACGCATTGTTTTGATGACTTGGATCAGTGGCATGTTCGGCGAAAGTGTGTGATCTTCCTTACGTTCGTGCCGCCGGCTTATGAGATCGCGTAAGTCACCATGTGTCGTTCGCTCTCTGAACCCTTGGTCGAGCATCCAGTAGTCGTTGAACATCTTTCCAAGATACTTAGAACCGTGGTCGCAAACGAACGTTGCAACACGTTTTGGCTCTGTTTGCTCCTTACACCATCGCAGTGCAGCAGCCACGAGTGTTCCAGTAGAAGACCCCGCGAGAATTCCTTCGGCTTTGAGTAATTCGCGTGCTGTTTCGAAGGATTCTTTATCGCTGATTGTCACACCTGAAGAAACGACATCTAAATCGGTGATTGGAGGAACAAAATCTTCACCGATTCCTTCAACGAGCCACGATCCTGGTTCAATGGTTGTTCCATCGTTGACAAGTGGCGCAACGATCGATCCTTCTGGATCGGCAAGGATAATTTCGATTTGTGGATTTTTCTCTTTGAGGAATTTTCCAAGACCTGTGATCGTGCCTCCAGAACCGACACCTGCAACGACAGCGTCGATGTTGCCATTCATTTGTTCCCAAAGCTCAGGCCCAGTTGATTCGTAATGTGCCTGCACGTTTGCTTCATTTTCGAATTGATTGATGTAAAACCAACCGTTTTCTTCTGAGAGTCTTTTTGCAACATCTTGGTAATAGTCAGGATGTCCCTTTTCAACATCGCTGCGGGCCATCACAACGGTTGCTCCCATTGCCCTGAGGTGGTCAATTTTTGCTTCACTCATTTTGTCTGGTACAACAACTGTGATCTCGTACCCTTTTTGGGTCGCTACAAGTGCAAGAGCAATTCCGGTATTCCCTGCGGTAGCTTCAATGATTCTCCTCCCACGAGTGAGATGACCTTCACGTTCAGCCTTTTCTATCATTGTGAGTGCGATTCGATCTTTAATGGACTGCCCAGGATTCTGCGATTCAAGTTTGAGATACAACTCACATACACCAGTATCAAGTGTGTGCGTTTTGAGCACTGGGGTGCTGCCGATTAAATCAAGTACGGATCGCACAATAGTGGGTGGATGTTCTTGTGTTTGTGGCATTTGTACAATGTACCACGTCTCGTTGGACGTCACTTCAGGCCTGCCATTGATAATGAATGTGTTTTGGCAAAAAGAAAACCGCGTCAAAAGACGCGGTTTTCTCGTATACGCAAAAAAGTAAAAAGAACGAAAGAGTTATTTGCCGAGGATGTCTCGACCTTTGACTCCCTGCGTTGTGTGGGTGTGGCCTGACCATGAAACCCAGTCTGAACCGTACCCAGTGAAGTAGCCATTGGCACCATCACCTGTGTCGGTGTGCCAAAGTCCCATTCCTACTCCGCTGCTAGCAATGAGGGCGCTGTCACGGTCAGCTTGTGCGACTTCGAAGGTGCCGACATGGCCGTCAGTGAATGCAGTAATAGGAGCTGATTTGTAGGATTGATTGAAGTGGAATGGTTCGCAACCGTCCCAGCAACTATCGAGGTTATTGAACCAAGTTCCTTCCCAGTTCATGCTGCAGTCAGTCACAGCATTTTGTAGCCAGTTGTGTTCCATGAGCCAAGATTTGAGGTTTGGAAACTGTGCTTGATCAATCGTGCTTGGACGGAAACCGGTGTTAATATCCATTGGGTCTGTAAAGGTAATGTCAGCATCCTCATCCCAAGCATAGACCTGTGCGTTATACATCAGGGCAGGGGAGATGCAGTAACTTGATGGAGCTAAAATCATGTTTGAGTTCCATGCGGATTCCCAACCCCAGATTGATTGCCCACGGCTTGAAACGCAGTAGGAACCGTTCAGGGAATCGCAACCTTCGAGTGTACGAAGTGCGATTGTGTCCTTTGGAGCAAAGTATGCTTTATGAAGTGGAAGTCCGTTCATGTACTCAGCAACTTGAAGGGCGTTTGGATATCGCCAAGTACCGAAGCCATCCATATCCAGACCGCCAGTGTTTCCACTGAGGAATGTATACGGGACTACGCCTTCGTAATTGTTGAGAAAGAACACGTATGTCTGATTCCCTTGTGAATGTTCACCGAGTCGGATTCCCACAGGTGTTGTGCCACCACGCAACTCATCAATTGCTGATTCAACATCCATTCCTCGACGATCACCTGAGGATAGATTTGGAGGTGCTGTCGTGTAATGGTCACCATTCCAATCCGCGGAGTAGTTTGACATTGCAATGGTGACTTGGTGAAGATTACTCTTCGATTGTGTCATTTTTGCTGTGTCTCTTGCTTTGTTCACTGCAGGTACGAGGATACCTACAAGCAATGCGATGATCGAGATGACCACCAAGAGTTCGACGATGGTAAAACCATACTTGTCGTTGTTGTTTTGTTTTTTGTTCATTGTACGATTCCTTTTTTTGCGCTCACTCTATATACGGTATGCCCTGCAGGGCGGGTTCAAAAATACACCAAAAATTTACAGCATATCTGTAAAAGAAAGGGGCAATAACGCTGTATGGTAGGCGAAATAACCCACCGCGGGGTGCAGATCGGAGACATGTGATCGAGATCTGCCAAACCACCTCAAGCTGCGCGAGCCTGATCGACCATGTATAGCATTGACGATAAACAATGAAATGCCAAGAGGAAAATGCAAAAAAAAGCGATTTTCTTCAATATATGGGAATTTTTATAGGAGATTGGGTGACAAGGTAACTTATTAGAAACCAGTGGGTTATAGCTCTTTTTTGCTCAATTGTAGCCACTCGTGTCCTTTGGGGGTGATTTGCCTTCCTTTTCGTGTTCTAGCAAGAAAACCTGTTTGTAAAAGGTACGGCTCAACAACATCTTGGAGTGTGCTTGCATCTTCACCCATTGAAGCGGCAACAGCTTCGACACCCACAGGTCCACCCTCATATGTATGTAAAATCGTTTCCATATACGTTCGATCCAACGCGTCCATACCAGCGTGATCAATGCCTTCAAGAGTCAACGCAGCATCGACAACGGAAGAATCAAAAACGCTTTTGTGTTTTACTTCAGAGTAATCCCGTACTCGGCGTAGTAGACGCAACGCAATTCTTGGTGTGCCTCTACTTCGAGAGGCAATAATGTGAAGTGCAGCGCGATCAATACCGAGAAGTTCAAGCCTGCTTGCAGCTTGGACGAGGATGTCTGTTAACTCATCGACTGTATAAAACCGAAGATTATGCACAATGCCAAAGCGACTGCGTAAGGCACCTGTGAGTAACCCAGCTCGGGTTGTTGCACCGATGAGTGTGAATGGTTTCAACGAATAAGAAACTACACGTGCGTGCATGCCTGTGTCTAACGTGAAATCAATTTTGTAATCTTCCATGGCTGGGTACATATACTCTTCTACAGCAGCAGGCAAGCGGTGAATCTCATCTATGAACAAGACATCGTTCTCTTCCATGCGAGTTAATGTGCCTACAAGATCGCTCCCTTTGGTGAGAGCTGGTCCTGAAGTAACCCAAGCTCGGGTTCCTAACTCATTGGCGATGACATGTGCAAGCGTTGTTTTTCCAAGTCCCGGTGGTCCATACAGCAATACATGCTCCATGGGATCATGCCGTTTTTTCGCAGCATCAAGTGCAATGCCTAAGCGTTCTAACAATTCGGTTTGTCCGAGATATTCATGAATTGTTGTAGGTCGAATCGCGAGTGGGGATGCAGAAAATAGCGTTTCCCTTGATGCGGGTGCATCCTCTTGAACTTCTTTTGGTGTGATGATTCGTTCTCGAGCCATTGTGAGGTCTATGCAGGGTACCAAACTTTTGTGTTACACAGAGTTTGCATGGGCAATCGCTGCTTCCATTTGGGACCATCGTTGCTCGATTCCTCCAGTAAGCCCAATTGAAAAACGTACAAGACCAGGTGAAATGCCTGCTTCTTTGAGTGCACGCTCATCCAATTCGCTTGATGTTGAAGAGCCAGAACATGACATCAATGTGTCAAAGTAGCCAAGGCTAACCGCCATGTACCCAAACTGTTCTTTGTTTTGCAAATGATTCAAGAGGGCATAGGCTTTCTCTTCTGTTCCCATATCTAGGGTGAAGAGTCCGCCATATCCATACTCTTGATTGAGCTGCGTTGTAAACAATTCGTGGTCTGGGTGTGAAGGGAGCCCAGGATAGGTAATCTTGAGATTCATCTCTTGAAGCCTTTTGGAAAAGAGCATTGCACGAGTGCTGTGTTCTTTCATCCGCGACGCGAGGTGTGGGAGACGTAGTGAGAGTCGAAATGCTACGAGCGGATCCATTGTTGGCCCCAATAGCATCAATGAACCATTGTGTAAATCCATCAGTTCGTTAATAAAATCTTGACTCGCACAGATGATTCCCGCGATGACATCAGAAGCACCACTGATAAACTTCGTCGCACTGTGCACAACAACATCTGCTCCTAGTTGCATTGGGCTCACCATCATTGGAGTGAACGTATTATCGACAACAAGGATCGCGTTATATTTATGTGCGATTTCAGCAAGGGCAGCGATATCTGCAACTCGAAGTGTCGGGTTCGACAATGATTCGGTGTATAAAATCGATGCGCCATGTTGCATCGCTTCTTCTACACTCTCGAGGTTTTGGATATCAACGAATGTCGTTTCTACTCCGCAATTTTTTGGTAAGTATTCTGCAAGGAGTGCCCATGTTCCTCCATACAACGTATTGGAAGAAACAACTTTTCCGCCACCACCACACCGTTGCATGATGACAGACGAAATGGCAGCGAGTCCACTCGCAGCGCAGTACCCTGCTTCAGCACCTTCCATCGCAGCAACCATTCTTCCGAGAACATACACGGTAGGATTGAAATGACGACCATACAGATAACAGCCACCATCATCGGGCCCATGCAATCCCTCAAAAATTTCTGGCATGATGTCTGGGGTCATGACAGTGAATGTAGTACTTGCCTCGATCGACATATTTACACCGCCATGTTCACCGAACTCATGGCGGGAGTCAGCCATTGCTTGCTGTGGATCAAACGGAGTTGTCATACGTCTTTTGCCCTAACATGAAGTGTTTCATTTCTTGTAAACTCGAGTCGCCTTGTTCCCTGAATAAACTCAGCGAATGGCTGAACTGCTAGCACTCTCCAACTAGACGTGAGTGTTGAGTTTGGCGGCTGTTCATTTGTTCGTAGTGCCAAACACCAATCGGTGAACGTTGCTCGGTTTGCAAGCAAGTTCGATGAGAGTTGATTCCCCACGCACCACGCACAGAAAAGAGACCATAAGCCGTCAAGTTCTTGTCTTGTGCTCGCTTCCTTTTCGATCGATTGTGGTTTTCTTAACTTGATCGGAGTGAGTTCATTTGCATCGCTGATTGCTTGCAAAATATCTCGCCCAAAGTCCTTAGCAATTCTCTTTGGAAAGCCTTTCAGGGTTGCAAGTTGTTCTGAAGTTTCTACTGGTTTGCGAGCAAGAGAAAGAATGCACTCATCAGGCATAACTGTGCGAGGTGGATCATTGCGTTGCTTAGCGAGTTGATCTCGTAGTGTCACGAGTGATTGAATTCTTAACAGTTCTTTTTTTCGAGGAGTTTTATTTTTGCAAATACGTTTCACAGAAGTTTGCAAGTCAAAGCCAAATCCATCTGGAGATGTAAGCGATGCACATTCTTCCACTATCCAACTTTCACGGCCTAGCGTTTGTAGTTGTTGTTGCATGTTGTGGTACACAGCAGGGAGGTACCGAACGTCGTCAGCGGCATACCGTTTTTGCCTATTTGTCAGTGGTCTAGCATCCCACTGCGTAAGAGTGAAATGCCCTCCAACATCGTGCCCTAAGAGTGAGTCGATCAGTTTGGTGAGGGAGATCGGCCAAGGAATACCGATGAGTCCCGCAGCGAGTTGGGTATCAAAAACAGAGGTGGGTGGGGCACCAAAGAGCCGCAGAATTGGTTCAAGATCTTGCTTTCCAGCATGGACGATCTTCGTACATTGTGGGTCACAAAGAAGTGCATAGAGTGGTGTGAGATCCTCGATCGCAAACGGGTCGATGAGTGCCACCATTTCCGTCGTACCTACTTGGATCAGGCAGGTTTTGGAGTAGTAAGAATCCTCACCAATAAACTCAGTATCAAACGCAAATGTTGCTGCAGATTTAAGCGTATTGCAAACCTCGATGAGTCCACTAGCCGAGTCAATCCAGATGGCTTCTTCAGTTGGGACAAGTGGATTCCCTTGGAGAACAGGTGTGATTTCTCCGTTCTCGTGGGAATCTTGATGGCTTTGCTTGCGGTAGTTTCGGCGATGTGTTGGTTTTCGACCCATCTTTGTGCAGTGTATCGCAACCGCGAGGGGTAATGTTACGAACCATCATTTGGAAGAGAAGGTGCGTACCGATGATCGAGGGGATCAATCGGTACAAATTGAAACAGGGGAGCATCTCTCTTGATGCTCCCCTGTTTTCTTATTCTTCATGACATTTGTCGAATCAGAACCCCATGTCATCCATGCCAGCAGCAGCAGCAGGTTTCTTATCTGCGATGTCTGTAATCGCGCAGTCAGTGGTCAAGAGAAGTCCACTGATACTTGCTGCATTTTGTAGTGCAACTCGCTCAACTTTCGTGGGCACAATGACACCAACTTTGACAAGATCTTCATACACACCGGTGAGTCCGTTAAATCCAAACAAATCATCTTCTGCTTCTTCAACTTTTTGGGCAACGATCGATCCATCAAGTCCACAATTCACAGCAATTTGTTTGATTGGAGCAGTCAACGCTCGACTTAGGATATCAATCCCGAGTTTTTCATCGCCTTTTGCTTTCTTTCTAGCATTCACGAGTGCGCGCTTTGCTCGGATGACCGCAACGCCACCACCTGGCAAAATGCCTTCTTCAACGGCTGCTCGACAAGCGTGGAGTGCATCTTCTACCCGTGCTTTCTTTTCTTTCATTTCCACTTCTGTCGCAGCACCAACATTAATTTGTGCTACACCACCTGCGAGTTTTGCAAGTCGTTCTTGTAGTTTTTCTGCATCGTAGTCTGAAGAAGTGTTTTCGATTTGCGCACGGATCTGATCAATTCTGCCTTTAATCTCACTACTCTTGCCTGCGCCTTCGATGATTGTCGTAGCGTCTTTGTCGATTGAAATTTTCTTTGCTCTGCCAAGGCTTGAAAGTTCAATGGTTTCGATATTGATACCGAGTTCTTCCATGATCGGGTCTGCGCCGGTAAGAATTGCAATATCTTGGAGCATCGCTTTTCTTCGGTCTCCAAACCCTGGTGCTTTCACTGCAGCAATTTTGAGAACACCACGCAGTTTGTTGACAACAAGGGTTGCAAGAGCTTCTCCATCAATGTCTTCAGCGATGATGAGTAAGGCTTTTCCACTTTCAGCGACTTTGCCTAGGATCGGTAAAAGATCTTTTGCGGAATTGATCTTCTTTTCGTGTACGAGAACATAGCAATCTTCAAGCACGGTTTCCATGGTCGTCGTGTCAGTAACGAAGTGCGGGCTTAAGTATCCCTTATCGAATTGCATTCCTTCAACAAGTTCTACGTCTGTTTCTAGGCTCTGTCCTTCTTCGACTGTGATCACACCATCTTTTCCAACTTTATCCATTGCTTTGGCAATGATGCGACCGATCTCTTCATCTTGGTTTGCAGCACACATACCAACTTGTGCAATCTCGTTCGAATCTTTGACATCGTTCGACATCCGTTGAAGTTCATGTACGATTGAAGCGACACCTTGGTCGATACCACGTCTCACTTGATTTGCGTGTGCACCCGCTGTGATGTTTTTCAACCCTTCGGTGAAAATTGCTTCGGCATAGACAGTGGCTGTGGTTGTTCCATCGCCAGCATCTTTTGAGCATTTAGCAGCGACTTCTTTTACCATTTGGGCGCCCATATTTTCCCAGGCATCTTCAAGTTCAATTTCTTTTGCTACCGTAACGCCGTCCTTTGTGACGGTTGGGGCACCAAATGATTTTTCTAGGACAACAACTCGGCCTGATGGTCCAAGTGTTGTTTTTACAGCTTTTGCGAGTTTTTGAATACCATTGAGCATCTGCTCTCGAGCTTCTACGTCAAATGCAATTTGTTTTGCAGTCATGTTTGTGATTCCTTCTTTTTGTTATGCGTCCGTTCGAGCTTGCCATGCTGCAGAGACATGGGTGCTGTCGATCCAGATTTTGTTTGCGCGTGTTTTGATTTGTATACCTTGGGAACTTGAAAGTTCTATCACTTGCTCTACATCGCGAATTTCTAGGGGAGAATCCTCACCCCACAAAATAATAGAGAGTTCTTTATCAGTGCCGATCATGTCTGTCAAACACTCGATAAGTGGTCCGCGTTCCATAGGAGACTCCTTAGTCAATGATGCCGAGAATATCATCTTCAGTCATGATGATGTATTCGTTGCCATCAATTTTAATCTCTGTTCCTGCGTAAGAGGTAAAGATCACTTTGTCACCCTTACACACTGTGAAGGGAATTCTCGCTCCACTGTCATTGTTGAGTCTGCCATCACCAATTGCAATGACTGTCCCTTCTTTTGGTTTATCAGTTGCTGATTCAGGGAGATAGATTCCGCTATCAGTTTGAGTTTGAGCTTCTGCTCGTTGTACAAGTAGTTTGTCACCGAGTGGTTTTACGTTCATTGTTGGAACTCCTGTTTCTCTCTACGACATGTAAGTCGCGGTATTCGTACTGCCTTCATTCTTTATGAAGGCCATTCATTTCGATAGTAGCGTCGCAACACGCGTCGCAATGCATCTAGGATGGTTTCAAGCCTCGCAGGGCGGTCAACCACGGTAAAGGCTCCTTCTTGCAGAGAGCGTGCCAAACTTCGAGCTGAGGCTTTTCGAGTTGCTTGGCGAGGTCGAAGGACGATTGTAGGGGGGGGTGAATCAAGCCTCCGAAGCAGTTGCAGGATTCGATCCCCAGATGGGGTTCCTTTGGAGCAACTTGCTCGTAGAGGGAGGGAAAGATCAACAAGGGCGATGTGAATACGGGTCTTTTCAATCAATTTTGTCGCTTCTTCCCCACTATTTGCCATTAAAGTGCGAATTCCCATCGGTTCGAGTAGGCTAGGTAACTGCATCACGGTCGTGTCTTCACGCCACCCACCTTGTGTAATCAAGAGATTGAGGCGGTTACTCGGCGCCTGCTGTTCACCTGTTGCAATAGTTCGATCGGCTCGCATGGATGTATATGAGGAGCAATATTCGTGCCGTTTTGGGTTGGTTTCCGCTGTCACAGACCTTCATTTTTACGGTTTCGTCTGCCGTCTTGGCAGGGGGATTGCCTGTTATGATTGCCACTCCAAACAGGAGTACTAACAATGGCATTTGACCTTGGAACGACAACCCTACGTGATATCCTTCTTTCAGCAGATTCTGCTCATTTGATTGGCACCACTGTTTCTGTGAGTGGGTGGGTGCGATCCCGTCGAGATTCGAAGGCTGGGCTTTCCTTTATTCAACTTTCAGATGGAACTTGTTTCGATTTATTACAAATTGTTGCGCCTGCAGATTTAGACAATTATGAATCTGAAGTGCAACAACTTACGACAGGGGCATCGATTGTTGCAAAGGGTGAACTTGTGGAATCACAGGGCAAGGGTCAGTCAATTGAAATGCAAGCGAGCGAGATTCGCGTCGTTGGATTCGTTGAAGATCCAGACACATATCCTGTTTCTGCAAAGCGTCACACATTTGAATATTTACGAACCGTTTCTCATCTTCGCCAACGAACAAACACCTTCGCTGCGATTGCACGAGTGCGAGACTGTTTGTCACAAGCAGTGCACAGATATTTTTCTACAAACCAATTTCTTTGGGTGCATACACCAATCATTACTGCAAGTGATTGTGAAGGCGCAGGTGAGATGTTTCGAGTTTCTACACTCGACCAGATGAACATCCCAAAAGATGAAGTGGGTGAGATTGATTACGACAAAGATTTTTTCGGGAAAGAATCTTTTTTAACGGTTTCTGGCCAAATCAATGTTGAGTCATATGCGTGCGCTTTGAGCAGAGTGTACACATTTGGACCGACGTTTCGTGCAGAAAATTCCAATACTTCACGGCACCTCTCCGAATTTTGGATGATCGAACCAGAGATTGCTTTCGCTGATTTGAATGATGACGCTGACCTCGCGGAGGACTTCTTGAAGGCAATCTTTACAGATTTGTTACAACAACGTGAAGATGACATGGCATTCTTTCAACAACGCATTGACAAAGGGTGTATTGAACGACTCGAGTCGTTTGTTTCAGCGAGTTTCGAACGAATGGAATATACCGATGCAATTACAGCGTTGAAAAAAGCACAAGATGGGGGAAAGAAGTTTGACTTTCATGTTGAGTGGGGTTGTGATTTACAATCCGAACATGAACGGTGGTTAACCGAAGAACATGTTGGTCGTCCCGTCGTGTTGATGAATTATCCAAAAGAGATCAAAGCGTTTTACATGCGTCTCAATGATGATGAAAAAACTGTCGCAGCCATGGATGTACTTGCCCCTGGAATTGGTGAGATCATTGGGGGCTCGCAGCGTGAAGAACGACTTGATGTTCTCGATCGGCGGATAGAAGAATGTGGACTCGATTTGGAACCATACTGGTGGTACCGCGATTTACGGAAATATGGAACTGTCCCGCACGCTGGATTTGGCCTTGGTTTTGAACGGACGATTTTGTACGCAACTGGAATGACGAACATTCGCGACGTTATTCCATTTCCACGGGCTCCCCGATCCTGCGATTTCTAGGCCTCTTCTCGTTGTTTGGAAACAGCCACTTGTCCTCGGCAGATCCCTTTTGGCTTTAAACGGAACAGTCAATTTGTAACCCCTTGCCATAAAAAACGTTACAAGTGCTGCTTTTCGGTTTTTAACCGTGACAGCCACGTTGCAAATTGTGGATTTTTCTGCCCGATAATGGGGTATAACTTGCTGAAAATACGCAATTTTCCCGCAAATTCTGCATATTTGGAAACTAATACTCGATTTCACCCGAATGAGTTTGTACAGTTCTTTTGAGCGATACTCACAGTATTTAGATGGAGAAGATTTGATGATCCAACGTTGTAAAGCCCTTGTCGGTGCCCTATGTTTGTTTGTAGCAGGCGCGAGCCTTTTTGCTGACCAAAGCGTACCTGAAACAGAATATTCACTGACATTGGGGGCACATACATTTGACCCACTCGAACAGATGGATCCAATGCCACTCACGTGGGGCTATGCGTCCCAAACTCTAGAGGATCTCAGACTTGTCCAATTTGATGGTCCAATTCAAGAATCTTGGATCAATGATATGCACGCTTCCGGTCTTATTCCCGTGCAGTACATTCACCCGTACACGTACATTACTTGGGCAAAAGCCGATGGTCGTGATCGTATGTTGGAACATGCAAATGTTCGATGGTCAGGTGATTTTGTGAACGGGTATAAAGTTCTCCCGAAGTGGAGAAGTTTATCAAGCGATCCGATTGAAGCGAGAGTGATGGTCTACTCGGGTGCAGAAACAGAAACAGTTCTTCTTGAGCTTGCAACCGTAGGTGCGACACGCATCGAACATCGTCAAGTTGATCAACGATTTACAGTCGTTTCTTTTGTTGCTCCTGGGAGCGCGTTCCTTGATATTTCAAAAATTCAAGGTGTCTTTACTGTTCAACCCAAACCAACTGATGGCGGCTTGCGAAGTGAAATGAGTAATCAGGTGAACGCGGGGAATGTTGATTCTGGGAATATGGCGTTCCCCGGATATCGAGATTGGCTTTATTCAATCGGGCTTTCAGGAGAAGGTGTGACAATTGCAATTGTCGATGGTGGTTCAGATGAAACGCATCCAGATCTTGACGGGCAGTTTCTCAATTGCTCTGGGCAAAGTTGTGGTGGATCCCAAGAAAGTTATCACGGCACACATACTGCAGGGATCGTCGGTGCGCACGGTGGATCTGAGAGTACTGATCAATATGGTTTTTTGCAGGGTCAAGGCGTAGCTCCAGGCGCTTCACTTATTGAGCAACTGTATTCGCCAACGTATCAACAAACAGGTGGCATGACACTACTCATGACTGAGTCCTATCGAAACGGGGCGATCGCATCAAGCAACAGTTGGGGACCTTCTGGTTCTCCTCAAGGGTACGATATCGACACACTGGAAGTAGATGTAGCGATTCGCGATGCTGAACCAGACGAAGCAGGAAACCAACAGTTTTCTTACGTCTTGGCTATTATGAATGGCAACGGTGGAACCTCTTCACAAGGTTCACCTGATGAAGCCAAAAATATTTTTACAATTGGTTCGACCAACATGAGAACGGGTAGTGGTTCTCAAGATCCTGAAATAAATGACGTGTCAAGCAACTCTGCGCACGGGCCTTGCCTCGATGGTCGAACAATCCCTCACATGGTGGCTCCTGGGTGCCAAGTGTTGTCGACAACGCCTCTGGGTCAATACGAACTTATGTGCGGCACAAGCATGGCTTGTCCACAAGTTGCTGGTGGAATTGCACTGTTCGTTGAACAATACAAAAATGCGTTTGGGGAAGAACCAACTCCTGCTTTGATCAAGGCAGCTTTTACTGCTGCAGCGAAAGATTTGTCAGGTAACCAAGACGCAGATGGAGGAACACTTGGCCACCCATTCGATTCAAAACAGGGGTGGGGTAGAATGGACCTCCCTTCCGTTCTCGCCAACGCCGAGGGATCGGTTCGGTATTACGATGCACCTGTTGTACTTGAAGCAACAGGGGATCAATGGTCAACAACAGTTGGCCCTGTGGATCCGACCAAACCAATGAAAATTATGTTGGTGTGGACAGATGCGCTTGGACACGGTCTTGGCGGAAGTACGCCTGCTTGGAACAATGACCTTGATCTTGAAGTTTCAACGGGGTTGAGTGTGTACAAGGGGAACAATTTTGGTTCTCAAGGTTGGTCGACGGCTGGCGGATCAAGCGATGCGATGAATAACACTGAAGGTGTGTTTCTTGGGCCTACTGCTCCAAGTCAAGCAACGATCACAGTCAAGGCTGCGAATTTGAATTCAGATGGCATTCCAAATGAAGGTGATGGTATAGATCAGGATTTCTCTGTTGTTTGTTACAACTGTGCAGCAGAACCAGACTTTTCAATTTCTGTCATTCCTGAGTCACAGTCAATCTGCGCTCCAGGTGAAGTTGCGTATTCCATCCAAGTTGGTCAATTGATGGGGTATGAACTCCCTGTAACATTATCAGCTGAATCCGCCTCAGGGATCGATGCGGCGTTTTCTGAAACTACTGTTACACCACCTGCAACAGTAACCATGTCAGTGACTGTTGACAACACTGTTGGAGATGGTGTTCACACGTTGGCAATTCTTGGATCTTCTACTGACGGAACAACGCACGAAACAACTGCTTCCTTGGGTGTGTCAGGCGCTATTCCTCCACAAGTTGTGTTAACGCAACCGTCAAACGGTGCCTCAGATGTTTCAATTGCTCCAACGTTCCATTGGGAAGCTGGACAAGGTGTTAATCTTTGGAGGATTCAAGTTTCAACGACCAATTCCACAGGCGGAATTGTTCACGACGCTTCGAATATTGATATTCCTTCTTACGCACTACCAATCATGCTTGATTCAAACTCCACGTATTATTGGCGAGTTCTGGGGTCAAACAATTGTGGTGATGGTGACTGGTCAGCGTGGTGGTCGTTTATGACAACCGATGTACTGACGGTTCTTCTCGTCGATGATGATGACAACAGCCCAGACGTACGCTCCTACTATGAAGATTTGGTAACAAATGCAGGTCTATATTACGAAGTGTTTGATACACAAAACTCAAACAATGAACCTGATGTAAGTACGTTACAGGGGTATCCACTTGTAATTTGGTTTACAGGTGACGAGTGGGGAGGGTTTGCAGGCCCAGGTTCTGCAGGTGAAGCAGCACTTACATCATATATAGATGGTGGAGGTCACCTTCTTCTTTCAAGCCAAGATTATCTTTATGACAACCAGTTGACAGATTTTGGCAGTACGTACTTAGGAATTGCAGAGTACACAAGTGATGTGTATCAAACGACAGTAACAGGCGCTGGTGAACTCTTTGGTGATTTTGGCACAGCGGCACTAACGAATTTGTTCTCTAACTGGACTGATTATGTGTACCCAACAGCTGAGGCGGAAGTTGCCTTTATCGGTGACCAAGGTGAAGCGGGGATTCATCTTGATGCAGCGAGTGGTGGTGGGGCTATTTTCCTCGGTTTCCCAATTGAATTCATGAGTACATCGGATCAAGGAAACTTGATGCAAACGGTTCTCGACTGGATTTCTGATGGCTCTGAACCATGTACAAGTGACTGCAACGGGGATGGTTTGGTCAACGTTGCTGACATTCTCGCAATCATTGATGCGTGGGGATCAGAGGACGGATGTGACACAAATGGAGATGGATTGACGAATGTCGTCGATTTACTCGATGTTGTAGGCTCTTGGGGAGCATGCCCGTAAGTCCGAAAAAAGCGAGTCTTCAGCGGTCAATACTGCACAATATTGCGAATAACACCCTCGGATTACCGAGGGTGTTGTCGTCCGATATCGCGACTTTCTCTTGATGTTTGACATTTGTCGAGCGCAGAAGCAGTGATGCACGATTATCAAACTGTCGACGGTTTCGTTGCCTGTGTGAGGCAACCCGAAGACGCTGCTTCGGCAGTCTGGTACGCCTCGTGGATAAGAGGCATTGAAAATGCAAAAGGGGTTTTGCTGTGAAGACTGACACATTCTTAGAACAAATTTTTCCACTCTTGATCACAGGCGATCGTCCAAAAGCGCGAGCCCTTGTTGCACAAGCAATCACAAGTGGTTGGACACCAGAAGAAGTTGCCGAAAAGGGATTCTGGCCCGTACTTGAAACAATCCAATCGCTGTATCGAGGAGATCAGATTACAAACTTAGCGCATCATTACGCTACACGATTACTTCGGTCACTCGTTGATCAAGTACAAGCTGGATACAACAAACAAGAATCCAATGGTAAATCAATTTTATTATTCTGCGGACCAAGTGAAGGGGATGATCTTGCAGCACAAATCGTAGCAGACCTCTGCGAAGCAGATGGTTGGCAAGTGAAATTTGGTGGTGGTGGTGTTGCAGCAGATGAAATTCTCGCTGAAACAAACGAATGGAAACCCGATGCTCTTTGCATGTTCTCATCTGCTGCGTGTGATGCTCCACATATTCGCGGAATCATAGATACGATCAAAGAAATTGGAGCCTGTCCAAACACACAAATCGTTGTCGGCGGAGGTCTCTTCAATCGAGTAGAAGGTCTTGCAGAAGAGATAGGCGCAGATCTTTGGGCGAGTTCCCCATGTGAGTTGAAAGAGAAAATAGTTACCGAATCAACTCGCCGTGCAACAGAAGATCAACGTACTGTTGGAAGAAATATGCGACCGAATAAAGCTGCATAGAACAACTAGAACACCTTTTTCAATGACACAACGAATCGATTGATTCGTTGTGTTTTTTATAGAGTATGATGGTGAGACGAAAGAGGTGATTTATGAACGTAATACAGAAAATTTCAGTTTTCCTATTCTTCCTTAGTACGTGTTTATGTGCTGAATCTACTTTCTCCCAAGCAATGCCAATGTTTAACGATCCCTTGAAGATCACGCAGATCGAAAGGTATTCTGAAAGGCTTGATCTTACGAATGCTCAAAAGGAATCGCTGTTACATTCGTATGATCAGTATTTACTTGAATTCGAACATGCTCGTAACACAGAAATACAAAAATTTGAAGATCTCGTGACAACATTTGCAGAAGAATATGGATTCATGCAATTCCAAATTCCAGAACGAGCGCAGATTGACGCCTTAGTGAGTGCAGGAAGGCGAGCGATGAAAAGCATTGAACGCGTGGACAATGCTTTTTTTGACACAATCACAGGGATGTTCACAGAAAAACAACAGCGTGAGTTGAAGCGAATCCGAAATGAACGATCGTTGGACGCATATAGATTACTTGTTCTGGGAATGGTCTCTGAAATGAACAAGAGTGCACGGCCAAATATGACAGAACTGTTTCATCATGCAGTCGGGGAAGAATCTACTCAGAACATGGATGCGTTAGAGCTCTATGAACAGCGAATGATCCGTCATTCAGAAGATACGCTTGATGTTCTTGTTGACGTGATTAGCCAGGCACTTGATATGGTTGATGAACTTGGGTTTAGAGAGATGGAGCGGGAAGAGCTGTTTATGCTTTTTATGGAGGAGGAGCGAATGGTTGACTTCAAGGCCAGAGGCGAGCAACTTCTTGCTCCCATCCAAAAACAGGCGCACGAAATCAGCCTTCTCAATTGGAAAACTTGGAAAACATTAGATAGCCAGATCGCGGAAGAACATCGACGACCCTTTGCGTTGGTGTATTTTGGTAAGGGATTTCGTGATCCAGTTCGAGGGTATACAAAATTAGATCAACGGTTTGAAAAAGCACTTGGTTTATCTGAACTCAATGAAGGGCAACGTCAAGAATTGTTATCCTTGTTGGGTGATTACAATGCAAGGAGTCTTACACTAGCGACAAAGTACGCAAAGATTCTCGTGCAGGCGTGGGAGTACCGTACGATTGATCAGCAAAGTAGTGGAACAACTGCATATGACGAAGAACGTGGTCAAGCTGAGGCAGCTCGCCAAAAACTTGTTGATTCTACGAAGTCTCGGCTTGATGGTATTTTGGGTTCTTTTCTTTTGGCAATTCTTGACGATGACGTAGAAAAAAAGAAACGATCAGAGAACGGGGATGTGTACTACTACGAAGACTCTAAATCTGAAACGGGTGCTGTACAAGTTGAACTTTCTGAACACGTACAAGTGAACTTGGCTGGCGGAGTCTATATCCCCAAACCAATGGGTGCTGAATTTGCAAAAAACATCGCAAAACAATTAGGTTTAGGTGTGGATGGGGAAGAGATCGTAAATGCGTTGTATGCAGAGTATCGTGACAAGTATCAATCCTGCTACGACGTGGTGCAAGCCCAAAGCAAGGAACTAGATCAAGAAACATCGTTGGGACTAGGTCCTCGCCTCAGAAAGAAAGAAGAGCTTACTGAACAAGCAACTCAACAAGTAGAATTGTTGGATGTTGCCTTTTTCGATGATCTTGCTGTGGTCACTGGTTTTAAACGAGATGATCCAAAAGTCAAAATGTTTGAGCAGTACAGGGTAAGAAAACGGATCACTGCCACAGACTCAAGATTTGGTTGGAATAGAACGCCGGGAAAAGTGCTTGATCTTGTGCAAGTATTTGTAATTGATGACGAACACCTTACTGTATCTGACGAATCTGCAAAGTGTCTACAGCGGACTATGCTCTCGTACCATGAGCAGGCTGATGAACTGTTTAGAGAAATTGCGCAAGCCGAGTTTGATATGAACCACTTATCTGACGCATTGATGATAGCGAATGAAATGGAACAATCTAGAAACAGCGCAGCGATGGCTGCGAAAATGCAGGATCGATGGGGTGAAGTGTTTGCAGCGATCAGGTCCTCAAAACAAACATTGGCGCGAACGAATCAAGAGATCGTTACTAGACTACTCAACGAGGTTTCAAACGAAGACTATTGGACACTCCGCAACCATTTTGT
Source organism: Phycisphaerales bacterium (assembly GCA_030748455.1). The sequence continues at coordinate 46,816 of JASMLY010000037.1, forward strand.
CAAGATAGCGTATCCGAAAGTGTTCAGTGATACCGGTAAAGCAACAACGATGCTCACAGCAGCTGAGGGTATTTCTACACTCAATCCTGCTCAAAAAGGAGAACTCTCTCGATTGTCCGAACAGTATCAAGCAGAGTATTGGAATCTTTGTGAGCAGATGATTGAAATGGAAGAAGCAGAAGCAATGGAAGAAACTGGAGAGAAGATGGTGTCGAGAACCAGTATCAAACGCCAAATCGATGGGGAAAAACTGCGATTTGAGCGATCAGAACTGAACGACCGAATAAGAATGCGATTGCGAATGGTGCTCAATGAAGATCAAATCAAACATGTTCCAGGCCTTCGCCCTACCGTGACCGCAAGTGCTGAGAACAAGTAACCCACATCGATGGGCCAACGTCCGTTGTTCTTCTAGACATAGTACGTTCCTAGACATAGTACAACTGAACGCCATCTGCAAATCAGCATAAACCCTTTATTGACAACAGTGTACAACACCTCTGCTCTGAGCATTGCTCAGAGCATACCTCTGTGCATACCTCTGTGTATACCTCTGTGTATACCTCTGTGCATACCTCTGTGTATACCTCTGTGCATTACTCTGAGCATAGCTCAGAGCAGGGCAAATGAGGTACTTGCAAGGTGTGCGGCCTTGTTCGGTGTAGAGGCACGGAAACAGAGGGAGGGACCTACATACATATAGGAAAAACCGTTAGGAAAAAGCCGCCGAAAGAACTTCTAGTGGGTGCTTAAAAGATCGTTGTTGAATTCGTTTTGCCTGACTAAAGCAAGAAAACCCTGTAGTAAGTGCATGGTTTTCAGTTGGTGCGTGGCTCCCCCAGGATCGGTGCCAAATCGCAATTGATTGGTCTCTGTGTTCTTTTTCATGGCCAAACATCCCGCCCATGCCACAGCACGATGTTTGCATGATTTCTAACTCGATCCCACATCGTTCAAAAATACTAGACCATTGCTCAGAACTCTCAGGAGCCACCGAACTTTCGATACAGTGTGGAAACAACTTCCAAGAGCCTGTATGTTCTAGAACCGGAAAATCTAGTTCGAGTAGCCATTCTTGGGGTAGTAACACAGGGATTGAGGTGTGGTTTTCGCCAAGGACTTTTGGATACTCATCGCGCCACAAGAGCGTTGCAGCTGGATCGATTCCTACGATAGATACACTTTGCTCTGCGAGGGCTCGTAGCCAATTTGTGTTCGCATTTGCAATCGATCGAAACGCCTTTAGATGCCCACGCACATGCAACGCCTTCCCACAAGTCCTCAGTGGGAGAACGGACACTTGTAATCCGAGTGTTTCAATAAGTTCGATAAAACTAGAAACGACTTGAGGTCTGCAGCACGAGGTGAATGTGTCTTGAAGCAAAACAACGTCTGGCTTACTGTTCAAAATTTCATTCACAGAAGAAGTACAGATTCGATTGCGTGTATGTACTTTTGGAATATCCACTAAACCAAACAAACTAGAACTCCATGCCAAGAGTAAGAGTTTGCCAATCCAAGTAGATTTGAGCATGAGTATTTTCTCTGCATTGAAGAGTGCAAAATCTCGAAGTGGTCTCGGATATCGTTCATAGTAATAATCAAGAAACACAGCACGCATGTGAGGGATGTCAAGTTGCATAGGGCATTGATGAACGCACGCTTTACATCCTAAGCATCCATGCAGTGATTCGTACACGTCGTGGGAAAAATCATCACGAATGAACCGATGAAATGCACGTAAGAAGATTGAACTTTTTTTCTTCGTTTCTCTCTTGCCTATTCTTTGAAGGATGTGGCGAATGAGTTCTGCTCTTCCCCGCGGGCTGTGTTTTTGATCATTCGTTGCTTGATAGGATGGGCACATTGCAGCATTGTTGGCAACGCTTCTGCATTGACTGTTTGCATCACAGAGCAACGATCGATCAAGGATCTGCAGGGAAGCAGCAGAAGCGTTCGTAATTCCCCGATGGTTGGAATCAACTGAAGCGAGAGGATGGTGTTCAGAAGGGGTTGCGACTTTGCTAGGATTAAATTGATTGGTTGGATCAAAGGCAGATTTAACCCGACACATTTGCGCCCAAAGCAGATCGCCGAAGATCTTAGGCGCGAATTCACTTCGAAATCCCTTGCCATGTTCTCCCCAGAGAACTCCCCCATACGAATGAACGAGATCAACAACCTGCTCTGTTATTGTTCGAATGCGTGCATGATCGAATGTATCTCGCAAATCTAACGCAGGCCGGACGTGGATTACTCCAGCATCCACATGCCCAAACATCCCAACACCAATTTGATGGCTCTCAAGAAGGGTACGAAACGCTGCAATAAAATCAGCAAGGTTTTCAGGTGGAACTGCGCAGTCCTCAACAAATGGAATAGGACGTTTTGATGTTCCAGAAGCAGACAAAAAACCCACGCTCTTGTTTCGAAAATCCCAAGCCTCTTGGATAGTACGTTCTTCTACCAAAGTGTGGGCGGAAAGGACAGAACGTTTTGTTTTGATGCTTGCACTGCACGCCTCGATCTCTTCACATTCAATAAACAGGACGGCGTTACTCTTAGGATGTATTGAAGAGGGGAGGAGATCGATTGCTGAAGTAATCACTCGTTCATCAACGACTTCTACAGCTGTCGGGTTGAATTTGGTAAGGTTGGCTCCGAGCCGAAGGGCAGCATCGAAGCTCTCGAGCCCAACAACTAGCAATGTCCTACTTTTTGGAATGGCAACACACTGTAATGTAGCCTTGGTCGTAACGCCAAGTGTGCCTTCACTGCCACACAGGATGTAATTGAGATTCAATGTGTTCCTATCCCAGCCCATCGGTAAGTTGTAGCCAGTGACATACCGCGGGAGTGCTGGCCAATGCGTTTTGTACTCAGAACTCGCAGTTTCACACGCACGCCTAACTTCACTGTGAATATCGCCAACAATGCCTGTTACATGTTCTAACGTATCAAGATTATTTTTGTGAATCTCTTTTGTTTCCCAAACAATTCCTCCACGAAGAACCGTTGTGAGCGACACAATTGAACCACTTGTTTTGCCATAGATAGCTGATCCCTTGCCAGCAGAATCGTTCCCAATCATTCCCCCGATGGTTGCTCGGTCAGCAGTTGCAACTGTTGGACCAAACATAAGCCCGTATGTAGCGAGTTCTTTATTGAGTGTAGCAAGGATCACGCCACATTCGACAGTGACTTGTTTTGCTTCAACATCGATATGGAGGATCCGATTCAAGTACTTTTTACAATCAAGTGAGATACCATCTGTGAGCGATTGCCCTGCTGTACTTGTACCTCCACCACGTGGAGCGATCTTGATTGATTGAAATTCCCTCGTTGCCAATTGGCGTAGAAGGAACGCCACATCTTCTTCAGATTTTGGAGCAATGACAGCTTGCGGTGTTTGCTCCCAAATCGAGTTGTCAGTTGCTGCGAGTGTTCGATCAACCTCACTTGTTGAGAGGTCACCCTGAAACCCATCTTTCCGCAACTGAACAAATAGTTTTTGCAATAGCGAATTGGGGTGTTGGTCTTTAGGAAGTTGAGGGATCACTTGACAGGTTCTTCTATGTTCCAACGACCACTCCCGAGAGAGTCAAACTTTTTGCTCACCGTAGATGGCCATGTGATGTCAACGTCAGTTACTTCCGTATGTTTACCGAGCCCGATATGCAGAACGTGTGACATCGACGTGAAGTAACTTCGGGCAGCACGAACTCGATGTCGTTGTCGTATACCGTTCAACGTGAATCGGACAATAGCACCGATAGCAGGAGCGCCATACGAATTACGGATATCAAGTTCAATGGAAGAGCCTTGTACTGTTACATTGTTGAGGAGATAGGCTTGAGCATCACGATTGACGACAACGATATCGAGTTTGCCATCTCCATTCAGATCACCTGAAGCAGCAGCTCTACTTGTGTGGTATGGAGAATTGGCAGTCCCCCCGCGAGGGAGAATCTGGGTCATGACTCCATTTTCATTACCTGAAAAAAGTAGGTTCTGCTCAGCGTAGACATCTTCAACAACAGGATCGAATTTTCTAGAAATCCTTCCATTTGCTATGTAAAGATCGCAGTATCCATCATTGTTGAAATCTTCATGCAGTACTCCAAAACGTGTGTTCAATTTTGACAGACCAACTAGACCAGTTTGTCCTGTAGCGTCAGAGAAATAGCCATTCCCATCGTTAAGGAAAAGCGAATCACTTTGGTTTTCCATGTTCACAACAAGAATGTCAGGGTCTCCATCGAAATCTGCGTCAAAAATTTCAGTTCCCATCCCAGCTTTTTTACTTCCACTGCTGTCAATCGCACAGCCTCTTTTCATTGCTTCGTTTGCGAAACTCCCATCACATTGGTTGATCCAAAGGTGATGCGGACTCATGTCATTGGCTACAAAAATATCATCATAGCCATCACCGTTGAAATCATCGATCCCAATGCCAAGACCATACCCATTCTCTGAAGCAACTGTCGATGGAATGGAAACATCTGTAAATGTACCATCGCCGTTGTTTTCATACAAAAGGTCGGGCAGGGGAGTTTGGTAGACCACTGGGGAACAATAATCGTGTTCATTAAAAAACAAGACTCCACATTCAGTTTCCTTAGTCTTGTCCCACTCAAGATACCGAGACACAAACAAATCTAAATCACCATCTCTGTCATAATCTAAAAAAGCAGAAGCAGTTGTCCACGTTTCATCTTTCATCCCCGCCTGTTTGCTCACATCTGTAAAGGTGGCGTTTCCATTATTGCGAAGCAGTGTGTCTTTACCAAAATTTGTGATATACAAATCAAGATCACCATCGTTGTCATAATCACCTGAAGAAACGCCCATGCCATACCCCATGTCACCACCTTTTGATTCTGTTGTGATGTTTCGAAACAAACCTTGTTCGTTCAAGAACAACTGATTTGCATTTTGCTGCTTCCCAATCGAAAACATGGAACCACCTTGAACGAAATACAGATCAAGATCCTCATCTTGATCTATATCAATGAGCGCAACACCACCTCCAATAATTTCAGGCATGTGGTGGTTCCCCTCCGCGCCGCTCTCCCACGTAAACAGAATTCCCCGTTCAGTTGCTTCTTCGATAAACCAAGGATCGGAGTTGTGTGCTTTGGGGATAGGGATTTTTTGTGGTGGCGCTTCTGCGCAGTTCGCAAGCACAAGGGCGGTGAGTACAACAAAACCGTGTCGCATGTACAGGGGATTCTAACTGTTTAGCATGGACCCCATGCTCCAATGAGGATCAGAAGATCATCAACATCGACCGTACCACTGCTATCAATATCAAGTGCTGGATCATTTCCGCCCCAGCCAGCAATAAGTGCAAGTAAATCATCCACATCAACAGTTCCTGACCCATCGACATCAGAAGGACACGCGAGTGCTGTCTCGTTCATGTAGACGCTTAAAGCAGGTGAATTTGCTAAGAGCTGGGGAGACAGATCAATCACAGTAACAATGTCAGTCAAACCATCTTCATCAAAATCGCCTGTCGCTACTAGAGTTGGATCACTTCCATTGGCTACAGGATCGCCGAATCCAAGGATGACTACTGAGCCTGTGGAATCATTTCGAATAATCGCGAGTTGTCGGTCACCAGAATCGTCAAGTTCCGAAACGACAAGATCTTCATCACCATCATTATCAAAATCTGCATCGGCAATACTCAGTGGAGTATCACCAATCGTTGAAATCGTGGTCGGGCTAGCTAGGGAAGACCCATCACCTGCGAGGATACTCAGTGAATTACCGCCATTGTTCACCGTAACGTAATCTTCGAATCCATCACTGTTCATCAATGAAACTGAACTCGCAACAGGATCACTGCTACTTGGTAAGTTGATCGGCATTGCCATAAAGTCAAGTGTGTTTCCACTTCCATCTCCTCGCTTTACAGTGACAGAATTTCCAGGACCACTGAGGATAATGAGATCAAGATCTTTGTTGTCTGTTACATCAGTTGGATCAATTTCAGTTGGAATGGGAGAAGCCCACGTAGAGGTAAGGGTAAAGTTTGTGCCACGACCAGCCAACGGAGGCGAGTTTGTGTACATCTGCACACCGACAGGAGAACTGCTCTCACACCCGACTGCGAGATCGGCTAACCCAAGCGCATCATCGGTATCAAAATTCCCAATGCCAAGCGAGATCGGACCAGTCCCAGCCCCTGTAGAAAGTGTTGTTGTAGCGAAACTTGCTGAACCATCGTTGATCAAAATGGTAACGGTGTCGTCATCGTAATTTGTTACTGCAATGTCAATCGCGCTGTCATTGTTGAGGTCTCCAACTTCAAGATCTTCAACAGAAGAACCAGCATTCACACTGATTGGAGCAGCAAAACCCTGCCAAACTCCGCCACTCATCCCATCGTTGAGAAACACTTGCACTAAAGATGATCCACCCAATTGCGGGATAGATGCCGCAA
>JASMLY010000038.1 GCA_030748455.1 Phycisphaerales bacterium
CTGCTGTCCCAAGATGAGGTCGCCTTGTCGGGCGTTGAGGCAATGACGGGCGTGGAGGAATCAGTTGATGTTCCACTTCAGATAATGGTTTTGCTTCATGTAAAAGATGTTTAATCAGTCGGGCAACAATTGAAGGGTGTATAAAATCAACAGGCACTACAATTGCTGGTTCTCCGGGATCAACTTGTGGTAATTCCCTTCCCCAAACCGATGCGACCTCTTCGCCCTCACGCCGCATTTGTTCAGCAATTGTCAAGATTTCTGATTCAATCTCGCCCGGCCTAGGCTCAAGGACAACAACGTTATGGCATCGAGTGAGTAACCGTTGCACAGGAACGCAATCAATAGGCGAGACGAGTCGCAGGTTCAGAGCTGGAACACGACCTAATAACCGAAGTTCACTAATGAGGTAGCGTAGCGATGCGTCACTTAGCCCAACTGTCACAAAGCCAACAGACCCACGCTCACCGGGACTTGGCAAAGTCCTTTGACGGTTCAGTTCCAATCGTCGAGCGAGACGAATGGGATCCTTTGTATCACCCTGCAATCGACCAAGTACTTTGTCAACACCTGCTCGCTCTTGAGAAGAAGAAGCTGCCCCTAACAAACCATGATGTGCAATGATCGCAACAGATTCACCTAGAGACGTTGCAATTGTTCCTGCTGCGAACCCGATAAACTCAGCTTCAAGCGCATTGGAAGGCTCAAGTGTAGGGACCCCACTCTCACGAAGCCGCCGTCTTGGATGAATGGTTGGAGCAACCATCGGATGATCTTCAACGACTAAGATCACCGGAACAGTTTGTTGCAATGTCGCACTTGTAAGCAAATCTAAAACTTGAGGAAGTTGTCGTATCGGAACAAATATAACTGCAGGGGTTTGTGCATCATTCGCTAAAAAGACGCCCCTACTTGCACTTGAAACGAAACAAGCATCTGGAATGAGTTGCTTGATTTGTTTAAATGGTTCACAATTCGTGGCAAAAAACTTCCAAGAGAGTCCGCTTTCACAAACACCATTTGCGATCCCAGAAATTGGGAACTCCTGTTTGTAGGGTTGTTGATTCAACGACTACGCTCCAGTTCGTGTGTTTGCTCTAACACCCACGTATACATCGCTTGCGCAAAACCATGTTCGTCATGATGACCTGAGACAACGTCTGCGTGAGATCGCACAAACTCGTTTGCATTTTCCATCGCGATAGAAAGTCCTGCTTCTTTCAGAACCTCGATATCGTTGAGTCCATCACCAATTGCAACGATTCGTTTCGCTACAAATCGATCACCTAAATGCTTTTGCAACATTGTCCATTTATTGACTGTCGCGCCAAACACTTCGAGCAAATGGGTTTCAGACCCCGTTGCTTCACTGCTTGTCACAGCAGACCAATGCTGTAACTTTGCTCGATGGTACAATTGCATTGCTAGGGATGAAACCGCTTCTTTGAGGTTCAATTCTTCAGCCACTGCACCTGCACGTAATGTGTGATCTGGCCAAGGGTCTTCTTCAATTGTGGGTACTTCAAGTAGCGTAATTCCAAGGGCATCAAACCACCACGTCGATGCATGGTGAAGCGGTGCATCACCAACTAATACGTATTGTGCCCCACACGTTGCAATATCTTTTAACAAGAGCAACCGATGACCTCCTCGAAGAACATGCTCTGCAACTTCCAAAACGATCGATGGGTCGAGGTGGTCACTGACGAGTACAGTACCTTCTGCGTCACAGAGTTGAGAACCCCCCGCGACGATGGTCGCTCCAACGTGATCAATTTTCTTGAGAATATGTGCGCACTCAGCGAAGCATCGCCCAGTGGCAACCACGATTTCAATACCTGCGTCCCGAACCGCGTCAAATGATCTTCTATTCTCGTCTGATACCTCCCCCCTTTTACAAAGTAGGGTCCCATCAAGATCCACAACTAAAATATCCCATCGTTCGTGCATTGAACTCCCAAATTACGCGAGGAAGGCTCGTATCGCAACCCCAAATGCATTGTACTTGCCTCGAGACCTGTGATATCGTATCCTAGCCCTTGTGAAGTATTCAAAGGAGAACCAAGAATAATGGATCTTGGCACGACCTCTCTCCCCGCTTCCCTTGCTCGGGCGCTTGAACCTGTCCTACAAAAACAATGTCTCAACCAACTGACACCTATTCGGTGGTTTCGTACCGATTGGCAACGAAGTGGTGCAGCGACAGGATTTTCTACATGGACCCACCAGGATGGACGTGAGGAAGAAGTCGTCGTAAAGTTCCCCGTCGTCCTTCGTGAACTTCGTTGGACAAGAAGAATGCAAGATTGTGATGGAATTGTCCCAAAACTCCTCACAAGCGGCATCGGCCTCGGTGGGTATGACCTTGCATGGATCGTCATCGAACGGCTTCCATTTGGTCCATTAGGGAAGCATTGGGATGATCACATCATCAAACGAATCGCAAATGCTGCTGCGGCTTTTACATCAGCAGCCCGTGAGTTTCCCGTCGACAGATTAGGTCGGTTCGAAGATTGGGACGATCTCCTTCTTCGAGCAAAAAAAAGTGTAAAAGTAAATTCGATCGAAGACAGCCGAACTTGGCTCAAACTCCACAAATGGCTCGGAAAATCTTTAACTGACATTCTCGATGTTTGGCGTGCAAGGCACACGAGGGAGTGGTTACATGGCGATGTTCACCTCGCGAACTCCATGTGCCGAAGTGACGCTGATGATGCTCCAGTTTGTTTGATCGATTTGGCAGAAGTACACTCAGGACACTGGGTAGAAGATGCCATTTACCTTGAACGACAATTGTGGGGACATCATTCAAGATTAGTCTCTTCAAATCCCCTCAAAACTATGGCAAAAGCGAGAAAATCCATAGGACTCAAGGTTTCGGATGATTACGTAGAACTTGCAAACATTCGCAGATTACTCCTTGCAGCAACCGCCCCAGCATTCATGCAATCTGAGGGTGATCCCCGTTATCTCCATGCTTGTTTAGAACAATTCCAAATTGCCACAGAACAATTGCAGTGAACTCGACCTGCTAAAATGCGAAAGATGCTCAACACAGTTCTGGAAAAATTTCGGCCCCTTGCTCGATCCATTAAGTACGGGCGACTCTTACGCAGGGCTGAAAAAGATGCACGCGCACAACCATCAACACCGCTCCCTCATCCAGTCTCATTCATCGTAGGTTGTGGCAGATCGGGAACAACAATCCTAGGAAAACTTCTCGCAGAACACCCCGATGTGCGCTACTTGTTTGAGCCATACCATCTTTGGCGAGCAATCATTCCAGAGAGCGACATGATTTTACTCTATGGTGAAACTGCCAATCCACCACATTGCATCTTGGACAACACCGTTGTGGGAGAAGATGAAGTGCGACGGTTCAACGCTTGCATGCACGCAGAACGCTCCCGAGCAGGAAACCCGCATGTAGCCCTCATTGAAAAAACGCCTATTAACGCGATGAGAATTCCAATGCTTCACGCTTTGAGCCCAGAATCCCCACTGCTCCATCTCGTACGTAACGGCATTGATGTAATCCGCTCGATCAACAGACTCGCTTCCACAAATACGTACCAAATACGTGGCAAAGGTGAATGGAACCAATGGTGGGGTAGAGACCACTGCAAATGGAAAGCGCTTGCCGCAGATGCTATTGCACATGAACATTTCGCCAACGAGATTGAACATGTTTCGACGAACACTGAAATGGGGGCGATCGAGTGGCTCATCAGCCTTCGAGAGATTGAAAAGCAACGAGTAGCCCTTGGGCGTAGGCTCATTGATGTTCGCTATAACGACCTGACCTCGAACCCTGCGATCCAACTCGAACGCATTTGTTCGCATTTTGATATTCCTTCCAATGCTGCTTGGCTCAAGCATTCCTCAGCAAAATTAGACCCTGCAAGAAAAAACAAAGGCGAACCTGTCATTTTGCCGCCAAAAATGTGCGAAGCATTTAACCATTTTCAGCAGCAGTATGGATTTGAAGGTGAGGCGACTTGCCGATAGGAGTTATTTGCTTCATTTCTCTAGGGCGACTAGAATCTCCAGATTCAACGTAAGGAACCAACTATGGACCGTGACCGCTTAAAAGATATTCAAACCGCCGACCTTGCTGAAAGCCAAGTAAACGAGGATTTTGTCCATTGGCTGAAAACTAAAGGACCAACGTATCTACTCGTCATCATGGTCGTGATCGTCGGGTACCTTTTTTTGATTCGCTACCAAGCTTCACAATCTCAGCACAAAGGCGAAGCATGGATTGCATTTGCTGAAGCTCGGGTCTCTGGCCTACCTGCTTCTTTTGAAGACATCGCCAATTCGTATCCCGATGTTGGTTCACTTCGGGAGCTTGGGTTACTCAACGCTGCAGACGGCTACCTCGAAGCAGTTGTACTCGATCAAACCATCGGGAGTGATCAAACTTCCCCTACACCATTAAGTGAGGAAGATCGGACATTCTATCTACAAAAAGCTGATGCCCTGTATGCAAAAGTTATCGAAGAAGATGACAAGAGTGACAGCGCAACTCTTTTTGCAGTTGGTGGTTTATTCGGGCGTGCCGCTGTTGCAGAAGCAAATGGTGACATGGATTCTTCAAGCACATATTATGAAACCGCGATCAATCGTGCGGGTGAACAATATCCAGCACTTGCTTCGCAAGCACAACAACGAATTGACTCATTACGTGCTCTTGTTGCAGAGATTACGCTCCCCACAGAAGAGGAAGTGAATGCTCGTACTGACCAAGCAACCACGAGAGATCCAAAAGCACTCGATCAGGACATTGATTCGATCATTTCGCCAAAGTAATGCCCAACACTCCTTCGAACGACAGAGGTTCGGGTGGAACTCGCCCTGTTGGCAAATCGAAAGGAACCTCGGCATCTAAAGATGCTTCAACACTCTTTGATGGGGGAGGCAACATCGACATTGATGCGTTGTTTCGTGCCTATGAAGACCAAAGTGATGATGAGTCACCTGTTGAAGTTACATTTGAGTTACAACGGAATCACAACAAGCGACTTGATGCGTATCTCGCAGGTCGCATCCCGTTTTTATCACGAACAAGTTTGCAGCGACTCATCGCAGAAGAAGTCGTTTGGGTCAATGGACGTACACCCAAATCTTCCACTCGTTTGAAGAGTGGGGACAAAGTTCGTGTCATTTTACCTCCCCCACCGTCAACTGAAATTCCCCCAGAAGAACTCCCACTTCAGATCGTCTATGAGGACAAAGATCTTATTGTCCTAAACAAACAAGATGATATCATCGTGCATCCAGCACGAGGCAATCGAAGTGGCACGGTAATCAATGCGCTTTCATGGCATTTCAAAAACGTAAGTGATGGAACACTTTCAACTGTTGGAGAAGAGTTCGCTCGCCCAGGCGTTGTGCATCGGCTCGATCGACATACGACAGGTGTCATGGTTGCTGCAAAGACAGATACCGCGCATTGGCGGTTAAGCAAACAGTTTGAAGAGAGGCGGACACATAAACGGTATCTAGCGCTTGTTCACGGAGAAGTTGAACCTCTTACCGATGTCATCGATGTTCCTCTCGGGAAACATCCAACAAAGCGCGGCGCGTATGCTGTTCGGTGGGACGATCAAGGTAAAGAGTCTGTAACAATTTTCCGTGTTCGTGAACAGTACGAGGGGTACACCCTTGTCGAGTTAGAACTCAAAACTGGTCGGACACACCAAATCCGTTTGCACTTGCGGCACTTGGGCTATCCAATCGTCGGTGATGACATGTACGGTGGCAAACATCTGAAAGTCAGCCACATCGTCCCTCCCGGAATCCCTAGCGATTTTGATAGAACGACCACCGTCATATCCAGGCAAGCGCTGCATGCATCGCTTCTCGAATTTGACCATCCCATCACTGGTCAAGTTTCAACGTTCACAGCTCCACTTCACGATGATATGCAACAACTTGTTGCCTTACTCAGAGCCCACAGATTCAAGAGTAAACCCACAGTTCCTGGGGCGATCCTCGACCTCGACCAAATCATCGCCTCTTCTTAACTCCCCTCCAACCCGCTGTGCCATAAAGACTTAGAAAGTTACTGTCACGTCGAAGTCAAAAGGCCTCGCAGCAGCATGATGCCCGACATCTGCAACGAATTGTGTTGGGTTCCCTGCAGATTATCGCATTTTGATGGATACGATTGCGAGCATCGCGAGAATGACTCCAACGACCCAAAAGCGAACAACGATTTGTGATTCAGACCATCCCTTGTATTGAAAATGATGATGAATAGGTGCACATCGAAAAAGACGCTTCCCTTTCGTCCACTTAAATACAAACCGCTGCAAAAATGAACTCCCCAATTCAATGATAAATACACCACCAATGAGTACAACAAGAAATTCTTGTCGCACAATAACTCCGATCGTTGCAAGCATTCCACCAAGGGGCAGCGAACCCGTATCACCCATAAATACCTGTGCAGGATGTGCGTTAAACCACAAAAATCCTAAACATGCACCAGCGGATGCACCTGCGACGACCATTAACTCAGCAGATCCTTCGACATAGGGCATGAGTAAATAGCCTGCAAGATCAGGTGATCCAGATACGTAACAAAGAACCATCATCGCAAAACTTGCAATCATCATCAGCCCCGGTGCAAGTCCATCTAAACCATCAGTGAAATTCACAGCATTCGATAACCCACCTACAAGTAAAGCAGCAAACAAAACAAACGCAAAGGCAGGTAGGACAATGACACTCGGCGCTAGAGTCAGGGTTTCCATTCCTGGTTCATACGTCCGTACCATTGGAAGTGTGAGCGACTTCGCAGCAAGGCTATCACCTGAGAGTTGCCATGCAAAATATCCAACAACCAAACCAACGCCCAATTGGAAGAGAAGTTTTTCCCACCCAAAAAGCCCATCTCTTGACCCAGGCTCCCTTCTCGCGCCTACAAGTTTTAGCCAATCATCAGCACCGCCCACAACGGCAAAGATCATGATGACAGCGAGCGTAAGGTGAATGTACCGATTGAAGACATCTGCAAGGAGCAATGTCGTTACGATGACAGAGGCAATAAGTAGTAGACCGCCCATTGTGGGGGTATTCTCTTTATTCTTCATCAATGCATTGAGTTGTTCATTGTCAAATTCTGCACAATCACCGATTTTGAGTTTGACGAGCCAGCGAATCATCCGCTTCCCAAAGATCATCACAATAAAGAATGCGAGTACAACAGCAAAGAACGCTCGGAACTCTCGTTGATACAAGACTTGCAAGACTGAGTAAAGTCCTGCACTATCGAGCCACTGATCTGTCATTTGCAAAAGGTTGTATAACATCTGTACTACGTATCGGCGGCTAGGTTACGTTTACTTTCACAGGACGAGTTTGCAAAAATTCGATGATCCGTTCAAGTTGTAGACCTCGAGATCCTTTGAGTAAGACAAGATCTCCTTTTCGTAGTGACCGCGCAATTCGAGACATCGTTGCGTCGTCAGATTGTTCTTCATAGATCGCGTCGGGCAATACTTTTTTTGTTGCTTCCATAGCACCACCAACAAGCACTACTTGGTCAAGATCCAAATTCGAAAGTACGCCACCAAGTCGTCGATGTTCGACATCAGATTCAGCACCCAATTCGAGCATATCACCCAAAATGGCAACGGTTCTATGCCCACGCATCATGGCAAATGTCTCTAGGGCCGCGGTCATCGACGCAGGATTCGCGTTGTAGGAATCGTCAATGAGGGTAACACCTGCATCAATAAATCGCATTTTGTGCAGTCTTCCAGCTGGACCTTTTACATTCGCTAAACGGTGAAGCAATGTGTGATAATCTTGTTGCGCACCCTTATTGGAATACGCAATATTCGCTGCAACAATCGCCAATGCTCCGTTCAATGCATTGTGCTTCCCAAGCAGTTGAAGCCTAACGGGTCCCTGCCCCATATCGAGAACAGCACACCCAGACGCATCGTGAGAAGTCGATATTCGTATATCAGCGTCATTTGATTCACCCACAGTGCGTATGTGACACCGCAATGCGCTTCTATCGAAGCGAATATCATCTGCAACGATCGCTACACCGTCTTTGGGTAGGGCTTCTAACAATGCAACTTTTTCACGTACTATTGCTTCAATTGACCCAAACCCTTCAAGATGAGCTTTTTGGATTGAAGTCAGAATTGCGATGTTAGGTGATATAAGTTCTGCAAGTGGTTTGATCTCGCCGCAAGCATTGGCTCCAACTTCGATTACTAAATCATCAGCATCAGTTGCAGAAAGCAACGTTAAAGGGATACCCAAATCGTTATTGAAGCTTCTAGGAGAGATGACTGCACCTTCACCAAGCAATGCCCCAAGGATATTTTTCGTAGTAGTTTTGCCAACACTTCCCGTGATGGCAATCGCCGAATGGAGGTCATATGTAGAGCGAACAAACTTTGCTAACTCTAGTAACGCAACTCGGGTGTCGTCAACTTGAATGTTTGGAACTTGTACATCAAGTGGTTTCGTGGACACGACTGCCGCGCACCCTTGCGCAACTGCTTGCTCTATGTATTCATGCCCATCTGTTTGCGACCCTCTGAGGGCAAAAAAGAGTTTCCCTTCCACATCTCTTCGAGTATCAATTTCAGCTCCACACCACACTTGATCTTCTGAGCCGTGTAACACACCGCCAATAGCGAGAGCCACATCTCTAGTTGTGAAGTTCAAACCCCGTGCTCCAACGCTCGCTTGCGTATGGCTTGTGCTGCAATCTCACGATCATCGAATGGGATGACTTCGTGTTGTAATATCTGTGTCCGTTCATGCCCTTTTCCAGCAATCACCACGATGTCGCAGGGCTCAGAGTGTTCTATGGCAGATTCAATTGCCGCCTTACGATCCACTTCTCGCTTCACGCAATGCAATCGATCTGATGGAACACCTGCGAGCACTTGATCAAGAATAACCTGAGGGTTTTCACTTCTTGGGTTATCACTTGTTGCAAATGCGAAGTCACCGACAGTTGAGGCAATATGACCCATACGAGACCTTTTGGATCGATCTCGATCTCCACCACAACCAAACACAACGATGAGATTGCCCCCAACTGGCAGGACCTCTCGAAGTGACCATAACATGTGCTCAAGCGCCGCATCAGTATGCGCAAAATCAACGAACACTGTCGCGCTCTCACCTTCAACTCGTTCTAACCTGCCTGGCGGTGCTGTCACACTTTGAAGACCAGAAACGATTGCACGAATAGGCACTCCTAGTTCAAATGCGCACGTTGCAGCTTGCAGTGCGTTGATGGCGTTATGTCTGCCAAACAAAGGTAAAACCACTTCCACTGCTCCCCAAGGACCATGTAAACAAATCGTAGAACCAGACACAGTTTCGCTGCGTACTTCCACCCACGCTGTAGCTGCATCACTTTCTACCCTGCATGAAACAACACGAGCATTCGATCGATCTGCGACAGCCCAACTCGCCGGGTCGTCCATGTTCACAATCGAACAGTTCTTGACTTGATCGAAGAGCTTCATCTTTGCCCGCAAATACGCATCTGGTGATCCATGATAATCAAGGTGATCACCTGAAAGATTTGTAAACACACCTATTTCGAAAGTCAATGCACTTGTACGACGTTGGTCGAGTGCGTGGCTTGAACATTCCATGACAGCAACTTGGCATCCATTGTCAACCATTGATGCCAAAATTTTGCTTGTATCACAAAAACTTGGCGTTGTAAGATTTGACTCTTCTTGTGTAGCGCCATCATCGCACACAACGGTCCCAAGTAACCCGCATTTCACATCTGCTTGCAACAAAACGTGGCGAAGCATCCAAGAGATCGTCGTTTTCCCGTTTGTGCCTGTGACACCGACGAGTTGTAGTTTCTTCGAAGGGTTCCCATAAAATCGTTCAGCAATTTGCGCACCTACCCCTGTGGGATCGTGTGTCGCAATGCAAGCGACTGGAAGATGTTTGAGTTCAGCAGCAACTTCTGGTGTACAAAGAATTGCGACTGCCCCTTGCTGCATTGCCTCTTCAATAAAGCAGGAACCATCTCGGCGAACGCCGCTTCGTGCAATAAACAGACTTCCCTTGGTTACACGTTGAGAATGTTGGGCAACGTGAAGTACAGAAACGTCTTCTTTGCCTGCGAGCATCCTTGCGTCGAGTCCAGTGATAAGTGATTGAATCGTGTGCATCCTTGCACAGGTAGCATACAGTAAATTCAGTACTCCTTAGGTCGGTGGAATGAACATCGCATCGCCATAACTAAAAAATCGATACTCTTGAGCAATCGCTTCGTTGTATGCGTCCATCAGGCGATCCATTCCAATCAATGCACCAACAAGTGCAAGCAATGTTGAATTGGGTAAATGAAAATTGGTGAGAAGTCCATCAATGAATCTAAACGCATACCCTGGTGAAATCAGCAGATCCGTTTCCCTAGAAATTGAACCGGTCACAGGCCACTGGTCCATCGCCGGAAGAGACTCTAGGGTTCGAACAGTCGTCGTGCCAACTGCGATAATCGGCCTGTGCGCTTCTTTTGCACGAGCAATTGCCTGTAAAGTCGCTTCTGGCACCTCCCACCACTCCGTGTGCATAGGGTGGTCCTCTACTGTTTCAGTCTCAACTGGGCGAAATGTGCCTGCCCCGACATGGAGCGTGACGGGAACACGCTCGATCCCTTTTGCATCAAGTTGTGCAAGAAGTTTCTCATCAAAATGGAGTCCAGCCGTTGGTGCTGCGACTGAGTGCTGTTTCGTAGGATCTGCGTAGACTGTTTGATAGGACGACTTATCCTCGCGCTCCTCTACGACGGACGAACCACGAGCAGCACGAATATAGGGCGGGAGCGGAGTGAGACCAATTTCTGCAAGAACTGTTTGTGGATCGCGATCATCGCTGCATTGACAATTCCAAACAGCATCATTTTTTTTAAGAAGTGTTATTGTCACACCGCAGCCGATCTCAACAACTGTGCCAGGACGCAACGTGCCGTTACTTTTGAGCATCATGCACCAATGACCTGATACATCCTGTTTGAGAAAGAGCCCTTCGATCTTCCCTCCACTTGGAACTTTTGAGCCTACGACACGCGCTGCAAGTACAGACGTTTCATTCACAACGAGAAGTTCATCTCCTCGTAGAAGCGTTGGAAACGCAGCAACAGTTTGATGGTCAAAACCACCTTGACCGACCACGAACATCTTTGCAGACGATCGTGGGTTTGCAGGGGTTGTGGCAACAAAACCCTGTGGCAATGCATAGTTGAGGTCGGAAGTTTTCAAGTCACAACTCGGGCGTTTGCTGGGAGATATGGAAGGAGTTCTTCTGGTATTTCTTTCAAGCCCCGACGTACTGCTTTGGCAAGGGCGTATTGTAAAGACTCATCTCGACGTTTCAGCACGTTTTTTGTAATTCGAACGCCATGGTGTTCCATAGATTCTAGTGACCATTTCCATGCATAATACTCTTCGAGGCATCGGGGTTTGTACACATGGAACCCGATCGCATGATGCCCTACTTCGTGCAAAAAAATGGCGCAACTCATGGGCCCCTTTGGATACGGAGATTCTACCATTCTCGAGATGTTTCCCTGACGATCTTTGAGTTCCCACGCACATCCACTCATAGACGAACGCCATTTACGAATTCGAAAACCATACGTCTTCTTCATTTGTTCTACGATCGCATCGTATTTTGCTTGTATAGATCGGGAACTTCTCTGAGCAGGCGGATCCTTCTTTGGAGCTCTTTTGGGGCTTGGGGTGGCAGGGAGAAGCAAATCCCAAAGTGTCAACATCATTTTTTTAGGACTCATCGAACATTCTCGCATTGATCACCTTGACGAATCTTGCGTCCATTGCAGAAATCTTTCCACGTCATTGCTCTGCCCCCTGCTGGTTGAAGTTCCAAAATTTGGATACTCCCATCACCAACTGCAATTGCTCCATCTTCAAGAATTTCACCAATGTTCCCACTCGTTGTATTGGGAATCGCCCGAAGAATTTTGCAATCAATCCCAGCAATGCGTAGATGGCAACTTGGCCAGGGTGTATACCCCCGTATTTTTCTTACAAGTCGCACCGCTGGTTCATGGAGATCAAGGGTTGCATCCTTTCGTGAAATTTTAGGTGCATAGGTAACTTGTGTTTCGTCTTGTGCCTCGCCTTGGCGGTTTCCAGTCAACACGTTGAGGACGATCTCGGGGCCAAGAAGTGCAAGACGCTCGTGCAATTCACCCGCTGTTTCTGTTTCAAGGATATCAATTGAACTTGCACCATAGACAACACCAGCGTCCATTCGCTCTGCAAGTGATATGACGCTAACACCGCTCACTGTATCGCCATGGATAATCGCAGCATTGATCGGCGCAGCCCCACGCCATCTTGGTAGCAGGGAGCCGTGAAGATTAATCGTAAAGCGATCACCGAGTAGTGCAGGGTGTAACTTTTGCCCGTATGCGATCACAACCATTGCTTCTGGATTGAGTTCATTCACGTGGGCAATGATTTCTGGGTCATTGATGTTCTCAGGTTCTAAGACAGTGAGTCCTTCTTCTAACGCCCACGCACCGATTGGTGTTTGTCGAGGTTTGCGATTTCTCCCCGCTACGCGTGGAGGTGCGGTGATCACTGCCTGTACATCGTGCTCTGCGTGCAGTCGCTTCAGGGTTGGTAATCCAAATTCACCAGAACCGAGAAAGAGTATTCTCATGTTGCTAAACGCTCCAAGTACTTCAACGCACGTCTATTCACAAGGCGATCCATCGCTGACATCTTGTCAATAATCAAAATTCCATCAAGGTGATCATTCTCGTGTTGCCAAACTCTAGCGACGAAAGCTTCACTTGCTTGTTCTACAGGTTCACCGCTCGCGTTCCAGCCAGAAATTTTGATACCGACTGGTCTTTTGATTTCTGCCCGAATGTCAGGAAGACTCAGGCAGCCCTCCTCTTCTGATTCGATGGTTGGATTCACGATCTCTAACGTTGGATTCATCCAAGCGACTGCCTTCTGGGGATCTTCAGGATCACGAGTAACGA
This sequence comes from Phycisphaerales bacterium, assembly GCA_030748455.1. The sequence continues at coordinate 13,031 of JASMLY010000038.1, forward strand.
AGAGTCTCCAGGGTACTCCAACTTGTGGGGCGGCGAGACCTGCACCTTCGTGCACTCTCATCAATTCCATCATTCGCGCAGCGACTGCCTGCACTTGAGGATCGGAAGGGTTCACAGGCTCAGCCTTTTTGCGGAGAATCTCAGCGGGGTGTAAAACGAGTGCTAGGGTGTGCGGATCAACGTGCATGCTGCTATTCTACCCTTCTTGGCGTTGACCAATCGGGTTTTTCAGCGTACCCTTAGGGGTCACCGCATCATCTCTTATGGCATTATTTGGCAAAAAATCTAAAGAAGAAGAACCTGTCTTTGTTCCCTCCCCTGCTGAGGCGAAAGCGTGGTTTGATCGCGCGCGTGAAATGTCAGAGAGCAAAAATTTTGATTCAGCCTTCACCTTCTATGCAAGCGGGTTCAAACTTGATCCACGAGATCTCAGTATCCACGATGAAGTGCTAAAACTCGCCTCTGAGTATTACAGACAAGTAGGCGATGTGGCAACAAGCAAGCAGATCAAACTAATTGACGGGCCAACAGACATTGACCATTTCGTTGCGGCACTCTATGCCTGGTGGCATGATATTTCGAACCCCAAACTCGGAATTAAAGCCATCACGACTGCTGTAAAAGCTGAACAATCTACTTTTGGTGTTGCGATGGCAGACACGATTCTGAACCTCAGCCAACAGGGTGACAAAATCCTCTCAGCAAAAGAACTGAAAAACTTAATGGAGTTGTTTAAATCAACAGGCGCTTGGGATCAAGCAATCAAAGTTGGGCACGCTGCGCTCCAAGCAGATCGAAGTGATTCTGCACTGGAAAAAAGTTTGAACGAACTCGCAGCTGAACGAGCGATGGCTGAAGGCGGATACAACGAAGGTGTAGGTGAAGAGGGTGGGTTCCGAAAGTTCATCAAGGACGCAGATAAACAGAGTGAATTACAGGATGATGAATCACTTGCAGGCGCAGGCGGAAGCCAAGAGCGGAGAATCGCAAGGGCGAAGGAAGAATATGAATCAAATCCAACTTCACCTGATGCCATTACGTACTACGCCAAACTCCTCAAGCAAATGAGCACACCTGATTCCATTAAAGAAGCCTTCAACGTGCTCGTAAAAGGATTCAAAGATACTTCACAGTACAGATTCAGAATGGAAGCAGCAGACATCAAAATTGCGCACGACACTGAGAACATCACGCAGCTCCAAAACAAGTTCGCAGAAACTGGAAACGAAGAACTCAAAAAAAATATTGAGACTTCCAAATCTGAATTACTCGCATTCAAAAAACAGGAGTTCGAAGAACGTTCTGTAAAATATCCAACAGATCGAGCAATTAAGTTCCAACTTGGTCTGTTAGCAATCGAAGACAATGATGTTAATCTAGCGATGGAATGTTTTCAAAAGTCAAAAGACGAGCCAAAGTTACGGGTTCGAGCTGGGTACGAGTTAGGAAAATGTTTTGTGACTGAAGGCTGGTATGCTGAGGCAATTGGTGAGTTTAAAGAGTCAATAAAAACGCTCGCTGGCAGTGACAATTCGACAGAGTTGTCCATCAGGTATGACCTCATGCAAGCACTTGCGAAAAAGGCGGAAAATGATCAAAACGTAGAACTCGCACGTGAAGCCCTCGAAATTTGCTCTGGTATCGCACGGAAAGATATTTCATACCGTGACATCCGCGACTGTCGGCGGAATCTGGATTCTCTTGTCAAAGACCTCGATTAACTCGAGCAACAAAAGAAGCATATTGCTCTGGAGTATCAATGCCACTTGGCTGTGGTGCAACGCTCGCAACTGCAATTGAATAGCCATGGTCAACTGCTCGCATCTGTTCTAACCGCCGAGTGCGTTCATTTTCTGTGGGGAGCATCGATACAAATTGCTGTAAAAACTCTGGTGTATAGACATACAACCCAAGATGTCGAAACGCATCGCACCTTGGCATTTGGCGAACGAAATCTGCAGCGGTTCCATCTTCACCGAGGATCACTTTTACTACGTTCTCATTGTCTCTCTCCTCGGGATACAAGGGACAGCACGCAGTCCCCATAGAGTACGTCCCGATCGAGTGAACAAGTGCATCGATAACTGATGGATCTAATTCTGGTTCATCTCCTTGCATGTTGACTACGAGATCACACTCGAAGTTCGCTGTTGCCTCTGCAATTCTTGATGTGCCATTTGGGTGCTCCCCTGTCATGACACATTCGCCTCCAAATGCGTTGACGACGTCAGCGATGAGAGGAGCATCAGTTGCGACCAAAACCTGATCGACTGAAGATGCCTGCGTTGCCACTTCCCATGCGTATTGAATAAGTGGTTTCCCCGTCTCATCAGCGATCATCTTCGCTGGAAATCTTGTTGAATCTAACCTAGCAGGAATCACTGCGACAACTCGGTTCATGGTGCTATCTTACCGTAGAGTGGATCGTTCCCTCACATGGGCTCGCAATTTATACACATGGGGACATCGAATTTACTTGCGATGCGTATCCAACATGCTACAATCGGGAATGCCCACTACCGATACAAATGAAACGTTTCTGAGCCAATTTGGGCGCAGTGGTGATGCCACAGAGTTCTTTTCACCAATTCCAGAGGGGTATGAACATGGCAAAACAAAATATGTCATCGTCCTAGGCACGGTTATGTCCGGCCTTGGCAAGGGGATCTTTAGTTCCTCCCTTGCGAAGTTGCTACAAGACAAGGGGCTTACTGTCACTCCTGTTAAGTTGGAGGGATACCTCAACATCGATTCAGGCACACTCAACCCCTTCCGCCATGGCGAGGTGTTTGTGCTCGACGATGGCACCGAGACGGATATGGACCTTGGAACGTATGAACGGATCCTTGATCAAAATCTCTCTCGTGCAAATTTCACAACTGCTGGGCAAATCTATACTGAGATTCTCACTCGCGAACGTGCCGGTGGTTACCTAGGCAGAGATGTCCAAATGATTCCACACGTCACTGGTGAAGTGAAACGCCGGTTAAGACAACTTGCGATCGACGGAGGGCAAAACGGAAAACAGGCTGACGTTGTCTTCGTAGAAGTTGGCGGGACAGTTGGCGATTATGAAAATGGTTTTTATATTGAAGCGTTACGCGAACTCGCCTACGAAGAAGGTCCAGAGTCATCCTGTTTTGTCGCGTTGACGTATATCGTAGAGCCTGCAATTCTTGGGGAACAAAAATCGAAGCCAGCACAACTTGGCATCAAACGTTTGATGGAAACTGGTATTCAACCGCATATTATTGCGTGCAGAGCAGAACTCCCGATCACAGAAACAGTTGCTCAAAAAATTTCAATGTTCTCAAATGTCGCCCCACAACGTGTGTTTTCTATGCACGACCGTGATTCGATTTACACAATTCCCGACGCCATGCGTTCCGAAAAAATTGACAGAGAAATTCTTTCAATTTTGAAATTACACGATCGAGTTGATGCTGTTGCTGAAGACAAAGCAAGAACAAGTTGGGCAAGTTACACCAACGCACTTGTAGGGAAGCGAAAGTACAACGTCACGATCGGTATGCTTGGAAAGTACACCTCGATTCGTGATGCGTATGCTTCAATCGACAAGGCACTTGAACATGCTTCAACACATCTCTCCGCTAACGTTACCATCGAGTGGATCGATGTGACTGACTTGAAAAAAGAACATGCGGACTCCAAACTTGAGGCGGCGAATCTTGATGGGGTGATCGTTCCGGGAGGTTTTGGTGAGCGTGGCATTGAGGGCAAACTCGCAGCAGTCAAATGGGCACGAGAGCATGGGATTCCATTTCTAGGCATTTGCCTCGGTTTCCAAATGGCTGTCATCGAATTCGCTCAAACCATTGCTGGCTTAGAAGATGCAAACTCCACTGAGTTTGATGTCAATTGTGCCAATCCTGTCATCGCAGAACTCCCAGACCAAAAAGAAATTGAAGGGCTCGGTGGCACCATGCGACTCGGTGGTCAGGATGTCGCTATTTCTTTAGGAAGTTTTGCCCATCAGTTGTTTGGTGAAACGCATGTAAGAGAACGGTTCCGCCATCGGTACGAAGTTGAGCCTCAGTACATTGAACAATTAACAAACGCTGGCTTGATCTTTAGTGGGCACCACCCTGAGCATCAGATCATGCAAGTGTTGGAGTTACCAACCACGATGCACCCATATTTTGTAGCAGGCCAGTTTCACCCAGAACTCACAAGCAGACCTCTTCGCCCTCAGCCTATGTTTATGGGATTAGTCGCTGCTGCAATTGCACATCAAACTGGTGAGAAATCACCAGAATGCGTTGATCCTCGTTGGCTCCGTAGCAGCATCCCTACCTCTACCGTATAATTCACCCCCCCCATCAGAGGCGATATAGCTCAGTCGGTTAGAGCGAGGGATTCATAAGCCCTAGGTCGCTGGTTCGAATCCAGCTATCGCCACTTTGTACGAATGTACAACAAACACTCCGGTGGGAAGAGAAGGAGAACGCCCACCCCTAAGGTGGGCGTTTTCTTGTTTACAATGGTCGCAAATGCAATTCTCGCTCGACACACCATTCTTGCTTGACGGGGCGACTGGCAGCGAACTTGACCGTGCTGGTGTTGATGTTGGGATGCCGCTCTGGTCAGCAAACGCAATTATTGAAGCCCCCGAAATTTTGAAACAAGTACACATCGCGTATCTTGAAGCGGG
>JASMLY010000039.1 GCA_030748455.1 Phycisphaerales bacterium
AAGATCCATCGCCATCACTAACGCCACAAAGTCTGCATCAATCGTAGGTTCTCCAGCAGCAGCAGCAACATTATCAAGTGCTTTCAGTTCCTCGATGATTCGCCTGCTTACTGCTGGCACATCTTCTTGGGGTCCGAACATCAAGAGTGATTCTCGAGTTGCTAGCCTTCTTTGTTCGATCGATTCTTCTAACTTGTCAATTTTCTGATGCAATTGCTTGGTTTTTTCATCCACAGGCACTGGAGGAACTGGAGGAGTAAATGCATCAAGGTTCACTTTTGAACCTCGCTTCACTATTTTGCAAAACCAACCTGAAACTTTATACGCTTCATGTAATCGTCGCATTGCTGTGGGAACAGGAGTTGGACTTCCATGCACTGCCGCATTTCCATCACGTCTGATCGCGTGCATCGTATCTGCTTGGCGACGTGGTAATGAACCAGATCGTTCAAGTGCAGCGAGCATCGCACCTAAGTCCTTTGAAACATCCCCCTTCATTTGCAAAGTTGTTAGTTTCTTTGCCATTGTTTCAACCATCAAACGGAGTTTAAACATACAGGAATCTGGGTCTGTATGGACATAAATCTCTGCTTGTTTTGCAAGTTTTGCGACCCGTGAATCGAACCGATCTAAAAACTGAAAATTTGTACTCCGTTTGCTCACGCCGAACTCCCTTGTGGTCGAAGCATAGATGCAATAATTCTAGCGTTGACACAGAGACGCTGAAATGCTTCAGGAGTAACATCAATTGCGGAAGCAAGCATTGAGGCCCAGCGTACTTCTAACGGTTTCATCGAACGATCGGCATAGGCAATCATCATGACACCAGTGAGTACTTTCTCTGCATCCTCCTTGGGAAGTGCACGAACACCCGCAAGGCAATCAATGAGTGTTCTATTACTGATCTGCTCTGGGTCCTTTGCTCTGCGGCATTCTTCTTCTGTAAGACCAAGAATCGCTTGTGCATACAACCCTGTTGCAGCCTCTTGCATTGCTAGTACATCTTCACCAGCAACTGCCATCGCACGTGCCGAAAGAAACCAAAGAGTCGAGAGTTCAAGCATTGCAGACATCTGTTACATTGTCTCTTACTCACTCCCAAGGTCAAGTTGGATCGAGAACTATATGCAAACTACCTAATTTAACAGTAGATTTATCGCTCTTTCTTAAAAAAAAATGCATTTTCCCTTGACGGTCTGTTCGAATCGTGCAAAAGTATGATTGATAGCGAAAATCGTCCTTTCGCTTGAGAGAGAAAAATAGCGTTTGGATAACGCGAAAGAGAGAGAAGAAAATGAAAAAAACAATCCTAACGACAAGTCTTCTTGCAGCATTTGCAACAAGTCCCGCATTAGCAGAAATGCTATACACCCAAAGTTTTGAAGATGAGAGTTGGCTTGGTGGAAAGTATTACGATACTGGTGATGCCGCTGTTGACCACTGGTTAGTAAACAATGACGGCGAAGCAGCAGTCAATGGAACTGGGTTTGCTGCTTGGTATGGCAACACTCGTGATGGCGTCGGTCTTACTGATGGTGATTACGTTGGTGTCACAAACTATGCTGGTAATGTTGGTGCATACTATGATGGGTCACAAGGGTATCAAATGTCAGACACAGACGGAATGATGTCTTTAGTCTTCGATGACTATGGATCAGATGTCAATTTCTCTGTTGCAATCTACATCAATAGTACAGGGTATGAATCTGACGACTCACTCTCTGTCATGTATGGAGATTCTGTCATCGCTTCATTTGGTGAATTGGAACTTGAAGGCAGTGCTGGTGCTTGGATGTTGATTGAAGGATCAGGCTCAGGACAACTCTCGATTAATTTCGATTCGAACTCAGGATCAGAAGCAGTATTTGTTGATGCTGTAAACATTTGGACAGGTGCCATTCCTGCTCCTGGTGCTCTTGCGCTACTTGGACTTGCTGGATTAGCAAGCCGACGCCGTCGACGTTAATCGACTCCCCGTTATCCAAACATATAGATGAAAAAACCCCGCAGCTTGCTGCGGGGTTTTTGTTTGTAACTCTGTAGTACGTTTGGGTCTATGGACACATTCCCCAAGCTGCGATCAATGACAAGAGATCTTCCACACCCACAATTCCATCGCCGTTCACGTCCTGCGCACAACTTGAAGGGCAACTCACAGCTGAGCATGTCATGGAAGTTCCATAAAATACTCCGCCTCCATCTATACAGGAGCTTTCAGTTGCATGCACGCAATTGCCCAAAACGCAGCACGCACCAGTCGTGTCACCACCGCCGCTTTCACAAGTAACATCAACACATGACGTTCCAGGACCATTCCAAGCACCTCCACCAGCAGAACAGTCGACTTCCTCCATCGACCAGCATGCTGATCCACCACAACAAGCACCAGGGCCTTCGCTTACTTGGCAATCAAGAATGTCCCCGACAACAATTGGATCATCCCCATAAAACATATCTTCAACATCACACAACACGTTATCACAAATCATAGGGTCTTCTAACGTAACAATACTGTTTGCAATGTTTAGGACTGCTCCACCACCTTCTCCATCACAATCAACATCTGCACTATTCGAATCGAACGTACACTGCGCAAACGTGACTGTCGAACTCGAGCGAACATTTGCAGCACCACCCAAACCGTTTGCACTATTGCTTAAGAATGTCGAAGCGGTTACTGTCGCATCTCCACTAGAGTAACTGAACCACCCCCCGCCATCAGTTGCACTGTTAAGATCAAACGTACAATTCGATGCAGAAACTTCGCTGTTTTTCAAGTAAAAACCCCCACCATTTGCGGCAGCTATATTTTCACGAAACGTAACATCGGTTAAGAGGTTTGTACCGGAACCATCCTTCATATAAATGCCACCACCGTTATTTGCTGTGTTTGAGACAATACTACCGCTCGTCATTGTCAAACTACTGATTTTCAAATAGATCGCACCACCTGCCCCACCAGCATCGTTGCCTTCAAACACAACGTTGTCGAGGTCCACACCACCACCATCAACGAACAATCCCCCTCCTGAGTATGTTGATTGGTTTCCTGTAATCAAACAATTGCGAATTGTTGGTGAAGCGCCTGTTACTGAAACTCCACCACCATAGAGTGCCGATCCGCTACGAATGGTGAAACCATCGAGGACAGAATTCCCATCCTCTGCGTTGGCGAACGTTACAACTGTCCCAGATGCTGACCCATCAATAATCGTATTCGAAGATCCGCTCACACTTGAGATTGAAATTGCTTTTCCTAAAAAATCTATCCTCTCCGAGTACGTTCCTGCTTCGACTACAACTGAATCACCATTTTGTGCTGCATCGATTGCCGTTTGGATAAAGGGAAAATCGCCAGGTACATTCAGCGTATCCGCTGTTGTCAATTGCCCTAACGCAAGTAAAGTGAGGGTACAGATGGATATTTTGGGATACATTCTTATCTCCTTTTGCTATTCGTCAAAATTCGGCCCAGAAGACCGTCTATAACTATCACGCTATTTGGCATGAAAGTCAAGGAAAAACCACAAAAACGAGCTAGAATTGATTCCGATAAATCCACAAATTACGTACTTTATCAACGCGATCAATCTTGATCTGCTACTATCGCACGCATAGGCACGGAACGCCTCTATCTCCCGCAACGCAGGAAGGATCCTCAATTCACATGGATGTGTTTAAAATTCAAGGCGGACAACGATTAGCAGGAACGATTTCAGTTGATGGATCGAAAAATGCAGCACTCCCGCTGCTCGCTGCTTCCTTACTTACAACAGAACAGATGCAATTTGAATGCATGCCATCGCTTTCTGACATTCAGAATATGTCGAAACTCCTTGTTGAACTCGGATGCGAAGTAACACAACAAGGCGACCTACTCTCCTTACAAACAAAAGACGAAGCTACATCACACGCTCGGTATGACATTGTTCGTACGATGCGAGCAAGCGTGTGTGTGTTAGGTCCGCTTCTCGCTCGGCGTGGTGAAGTACGCATTTCTATGCCTGGAGGTTGTGCGTTCGGAGATCGCCCAATTGACTTGCACCTTCGTGGACTTGAGGCACTCGGTGCAAAGATTGAACTTGATGGTGGTGACATTGTTGCCAAAGCTGACCAACTCAAAGGTGCAACTATTTTCTTAGGTGGACCCTTTGGTTCAACAGTGCTTGGAACTGCAAACATCATGAGCGCGGCAACACTTGCAAAAGGAAAAACGATTATAGAATCTGCTGCATGTGAACCTGAAATCGCTGATCTTGCCTTGTTACTCAATGCTATGGGAGCAAAAATCACCGGAGCTGGCACCCCGAGAATTACGATCGAAGGTGTAGATAGCTTAGGAGGCACAACCCATCGAGTCATGCCAGATAGAATTGTTGCAGGTACGTGGGCAATCGCTGCAGCGATGACAAATGGGGATGTCACAATTGAACGATTTCCCCTCGATCATTTGCTCGCCGTAACGAATATTCTTTCCTCTGTAGGCGTTCACGTTCTACAAACAGAAGTATCGCAAGATCCAAAGTCATGCACCGTGCAAGTTGTCAGTGATCGGTACCTCAAACCTGTTATGTTTACTACCCAACCTTACCCAGGTTTTCCAACTGATTTGCAAGCACAGATGATGGCTCTTCTCTGTTTATCAAGAGGGAATAGCATCATCACAGAGAAAATTTACCCCGAGCGATTTATGCATGTACCAGAGTTAAGCCGCATGGGCGCAAAACTTGTACGGCAAGGATCAACGGTGATCGTACAGGGTGTTGATCGACTTGTTGGCGCTCCTGTGATGGCGAGTGATCTGCGAGCATCAGCAAGTTTAGTTCTTGCAGGTCTTGCCGCTGAAGGTGAAACGACGATTAGCCGTGTCTATCATCTTGACCGAGGGTATGCATCGATGGAAAAAACACTCTCTTCGCTTGGTGCCCATATAGAGCGAATTGATGGCTCCTCTGTTGTCGATGGGTTACCCCTTGTCGAAACTGTCTCTCCTCAGCGAATCGTACAACGCAACAGCTGAGGCAACCGAGACATTGATAGAAGGGACTTGGTTCGCCATCGGGATCTCAGCAATGGCATCACATGCACGAAGTGATGTGGGTGATAACCCAGACTTTTCTTCTCCCATGACAAACGCACGTTTATCTGAAAACTGAACATCCCACAGTGGTACGGCACGACCCCCAGTTTCGCAACCAATGATTTGGACATCCAACCCTGTTTTGAGTTGGTGCAGCGTGTCCTCCCAGCAATCTGTTATTGCCCAAGGCATTGATAACGTATGACCCATCGAAACACGGATCGCTTTTCGATACAACGGATCACAACATTGATGGTCAAACAAGAGTGCATCCACTCCGAATGCAGCTGCGTTTCGAAACAATGCCCCCATGTTGTCGACGTTCGTTATCCGCTGGGCAAGGAGTAGCGATAATTTGTCCCTGCCCTTTAAAGTTCGAAACAAATTGTCGACAGAAACTTCTGTTTGTTCTGGTCTATGGACTGCTGCGAGAGCTCCTCGGTGAATGTGAAACCCAACTATTTCTGTCATCAAATGTACATCTGCGACGTAGATCGGTGCGGAACAATTCTCAACAGTCGAAGAGAGTTGTTCATACTTAGTAGGTGATAAAAACAGTGAATGGATATTCCAATCGGTTTTTAACAAACGACGCACAACCATTTCGGATTCACACATAAAGAGATGTTTACGCCCACGTAAATCTGCGTCTGTTATGTTTCGATACGCATCAATTTTTGGGTCATCAAACGAACTTACAATTTCTGGTGTTTTCACGGAATGGTTCGCTCTGGGAAATCAATATGCATTCGTTCAAGAATTGCGTCTCTCGCTGACTTAAAGGCTGCCTCACTATCAAGCAATGAATTGGAAAGTTCGTTGACTTGGTCATCACTTATTGGTGCATGACCATCCTCTACAGCTACACGTAAATCTGCGGCTGATTGACGCAAATCATGTAATGCTGCCAGAAGTTGCCAGGAAGCATCGTTGAGTTGTTCATACGCAATCTCACGATCAGTTGGGCGATACAAAAGCCTCCATGGGCTTGCCGAAATAGCGTCTACCGCTGATTTAGCTCGAGCAGTGAATTGTTGTACGTTTGCGAGAATCTCGTTAACTTTGCCAGACCACTGTGGAAAATCAGCTCGTACCAGTTTCATAGTTGCTTCAAGAGATTTCGTAGAGGCTTCGATCGATGAAACAGATCGTTCTACTTTGGGTAGAATTGACTTTCTAATGTCACTGACCATCGATTGCGTCTCAGCCAAAGTAGCGTCGAGTTTTGTTGGTAAATCTTTAGATTTTTCTAAAATGTTTGAAAAGTCGGACTCCCAGTTTGGCCATACACTTTGGAAGCTTGCAGTGAAATCTTGAAAAGCGTGCAAGCCTTGTTTTGCTGACGTAATGGCCTGTGAGATTTCATCTGCTTCTTTGTTACCAAGAATCATCCGAATCGCTTCGCCATCGTGATGGAACGCATCGCTGATCTTGCGTAAAGCAGCAAGCGTCTTTCGAATATCAGCGTCTGCTTCTCCACCAAGAAACTGCCCAACCATTGTTGAAGCTGTTCCAACAAGAAGTGTATTTGGTGTTGCGAGATTTCCTTCTCCGACGTCCTGAATTGCAAGCCAAGCTTTTGATCCGAGGAGTCCAGAATGAACCTCCAAACTCAGATTCGTAAAGAGTTGAATCTCTGAATCAACATCAAAATACACATCAATTGTCGAAATAGGCTCATCCTTTTGTATGGAGGGAGAAACAAGCGAAACAATACCTATGGGATATCCCCCTAGTTTTACTTGAGAGCCAACAGCAAGCGTACCCACTCCATCCTCAACTGTAAAAGATGCGTGATACCGTGTTGTTTGTTGTGTCATTCTCTCCCACAAGTTTGTGATGATCGTAATCACGATCAGCCCAAGGATTAGTGAAGATAACACAAAGATTCCTGCTTTGACGTTGTTTCTTTGTTTATCTCTCAATTTAGACATAGTAGAAGGAGATCCTTTTTATTCTTTCGAAGATTGTACCGAAGGTCCATGAGTAAGACGGGGAGCTGACACACCCAAGAGGTCCTCAGCATAACTTGAAGCTTCTTTTCGCTCTGTAAGTGGTCCTTCAGCTTCTCCTCGCAAGAATTGTCGAATCAGTTGTTTTTGAGAATCGAGTTCGTGAAGTTGTTCAACTGGCCAATCCCGAATTTTTTCGAAGGCCTCACGAGTGTCAATCATGATCATCTTGCCCTTGTCAAGCATTGCCATACGATCTGCTATTACAAATGCAGAGTCCATTTCATGTGTTACAACTACACTTGTTACACCTGCTTTTTTTGCAAGATCTAAAATCAGTTGATCAATTGTTGCGCTCGTTACTGGATCAAGACCAGCTGATGGTTCATCGTAAAAGAGAAGTTTTGGATCGAGGGCGAGTGCACGTGCAAGCCCAGCTCGTTTTTTCATCCCACCAGAAATTTCTGAAGGAAACTTCTCAGCAGCTTCTCGGAGCCCTACTTGTTCTAACTTTATCTTCACGATAAACGAGATGATGTCTCGGTCAAGATCGGTATGTTCACGTAATGAAAGGGCGACATTATCAGCAACACTCATTGAGTTAAACAAGGCACCTGATTGAAAGAGTATTCCAAACTGCCTACGAATTTTATTCATCCCATGATCATTCAATGTTGCAAGATCTTCCCCAAATATTTTTACAGTTCCACCATCAGGGATATACGTACCAATCAAATGCCGGAGTATTGTCGATTTCCCAGAGCCTGAACCACCCATGATGACGAGGACCTCTCCTTCCTGCACATCTAAACTTACACCATCGAGGACGAGTTGATCTCCAAATTGGCAAACAAGATCTCTGACTTCGATGACTGGCTCGTTACTCATGTTGTTCTGTACTTGCCTCCATTGTAATCTCTGCATCATGGGGGTATATGAGATTCCCTTGTACTTCATCGTGTAAGCAAATCCAACCGAACTTATTCCTAAATTGTCTTGATTCACCTTCTGTACTAAACAAAACATATTGTGCTGAAACTTGCACGTTCTTCGCTTTTGTAAACTGAAATTTATAATTCAATACTGCCTGCATGGGCATAAGGAAGAACACTAATTCTTCGCCATCAACTTTTGTCGATTCGATTTGTTCTCCCGATTGGAGTACACCGTAGCGATCCTCTAATGAAGATAAAAACTCCTTGGCTTCGTCTTGGTGAGATTGTGTAAATTGTTCAACAAATCGCAGTGTATTTGATTCACCTTGCACAATTGCCTTTACTAGCCCGTGTTGCATTTGGTTCCGAACATTGAAGTTCCACCAAAGCAATCCGCCCCCCCACACTCCTGTAACAAGACTACCGAGACAAATGGCAATCCATGCCAAGCGAACACCACCTGTCCCAGGGCGAGCCTTGATGTCAACAAGCGCTCGGATGCCAAGAAGGATACTTGCAATCGTGAAAAATGGGCACATCCCAACTGCACAAACAATCGCAACAAACGCCCATGGGTTGAGCGGTTTCTTTTTATTGTTCATCCGTCGTCTTTATTGGTTGAACCGTTGACCCACAAATTGATGCTTGTGGTATGACTAGATCACCATCAACTGTATCGAGTACTTTAATACATTGGATTTCAACATGAAGTAGTTCTACTTCACCTGAAGTGATCGCAAGAACGACAGTCGCTGGGATTGTGGTTGTTTCAAACACAAACTGCATAGGCAAATCGGGTTGTTGCCCTTGGGGTTGGTGACCTTGTTGCATTGCATCCATATCAAGAACCACTTCATCGAACGTGCCATACCGCTGCTCAAGTTCTTGAATGAAAGCTCGAATCTCCTCGTCGGTAGAAGAAACCGCTTGGTGTGAAAATGCAGCTCTGAATCCTTGAAGATCGTCTGCTATTCCTGCCTGTATGGCTGTTGTCACACGCTCTGGGGCTTTCTCAACAAGCAAAAACCCTGCTTTTGCTACAAAAACAATGATCAGTGTAGAAAGCGTCGTCGTGATCACACCAAGGACAATTGCTGACCAAGCAACACCCATCCCCTTCATTTGTGAACCTCTTATTCGCAAAAGAGCGATTATTCCAAGAATAAAACCTACAAGTGTTACAACTGGACAACAGAGGAAAAGAGAGCAAACCAATGAAACTGTTGCAAGGGAGCTTCGCTGCTGTTGTGTTTCGCTTTGAGAACCAATGTCAATAATCTGCTCGCTCATTCGTCAACCGCTTCCTTCTTTTGTTGGTGATCTTGATCAACAATTTCTTGGGGAATTCGTAAAAATTCAATCATGTACTCCTCGTATACTTTTTGATCTTCTTCCCGAGAAAAGTCTAATCGTAACTCATTGATCACTTTTGTTCCCTGCGCGATCCAACCCTCCCAAGCATCTGACAGTACATGCGCAGCGATCCAATCACCAACTGCTCCAGGGAGAGGCGCTTTTTCAAGGGGCTTCCCTGTCCCCGAAGCGGAAGGAGCAGCTGTGTCCATCTCAGGAATCGGTAACCCTGCTGCTCTAAGCACTGCGGTGATGCCCTCCTTTACCTTCATCTCACCACGACTGACTGCCTGCATAAACCCCTGCCGGAGGAGGGTTTCAGCTTCAGCTTTTTGCCCTGCTTGCATCAAAGCAGAGCCACCGAGTTCCATCGCTCGTGTCATATCAGGATTGAGTCCCACGCATGTTTGAAAACTTGCAGCAGCTTCTGCAAACCGCTCCGATTCAAGATATGCGGAGCCTAAACTAAAGTGCGCCATGTCGTTCATGGGATCCGCAGTAACCATCGTTTCAAATCGTTCAATTCGCTCTAGAGTATCACGCATCCTTGGCATTGTACCCCCCAAACAGCTCTGTGACACCTCGTAGGGTACGACGTCGGGTCCATGAGGTGCACGGGGTATACTTTACTTTTATGGACGCAATGGAAGTCAACATTGGTGGGATCTCACTCCGTAACCCAATCATTCTGGCAGCTGGGACCTCTGGTGTCTTGGGTGAAATTGCAGATGCAATCAATCTAGAAAAGATTGGTGCAATTACAACCAAGTCAATCACTCAATTGCCAAGGAAGGGGAACGAACCAGTCCGAATGGTAGACCTACCAAATGGTATGCTCAATGCCATTGGTTTGGCGAATGGGGGAATCGAAGAATTCATTCAAAATCACGCTCCCCGATGCAACCAAATTCCAACGACAATCATTGGTTCCGTTGCAGGTGATTCCATTGATGCATACTGCAGGGTTGCCAAAGCAATGGATGAATTAAACGGCATCGACCTCATCGAACTCAATGTTTCCTGTCCGAACACATCAGATGGTCTTGAGTTTGGCTCTAGCCTTACAAAATTGACTGAACTTTTGCAAGAAGTAAAACCATCGATCCAATCAAAGCCAATGATCGTAAAACTCTCTGCAGCAGGAGGTGATATTCGACCGCATGCAGAAGTTGCTGTTTCCAATGGCGCAGATGCCCTTACGCTTATCAATACAATTCCAGCGATGGCCATACATGTGCACACAAATACGACTTGCATCACTCGAGGTATTGGCGGTCTAAGTGGACCTGCCATTCACCCAATTGCTGTAAAAGTTGTGCATGAGGTATATCGGGATGTAGCGAAAGCATCATCCACACCGATCATTGGAACAGGTGGCGTGATGCAATGGGAAGATGCTGCAGAGTTTATTCTTGCGGGTGCGACCGCGGTCGGGATTGGAACAGCGTCATTCGTAAACCCAAAAACTTCTATCCATATTGCTAAAAAATTATCGCGATGGGTTGCACAACAAGGCTGCAGTCACATCAGTGAACTTGTAGGTCAAGTACTCTAACATCCTGTAAGTTTACAAAACGTTTCGCCACGATGTTCATAATGGTCAAACTGGTCGAGGCTCGCGCAACCGGGGCTTAACAGTAAAACGTCCCCTTCTCGCATTTGTTTTTTCGCCTTGGAGACTGCTACTTCAAGCGTCCCGCAGTTCATTGAGTTCCCACTACGTACATTGGAGACGATCGTATCAGCCGTTTCGCCTATTGCGTACAAATACGCAACACGATCTGCTTGAGCTGATAGAGATTGTAAGTCTATGTTCTTGTTGTACCCTCCTACGATTAAATGGACACGGCTTGGGTTTTCAAATGAATCGACTGCGAGGGCAGTTGCTTCTGGTGTAGTTGATTTCGAATCGTTAACGATTGAATCGCTCATTCGTTCGAGTCGATGAGGCAACCCTCTAAATTGCTCAATACCCTCCTTCGCTAACTCGGGATCACACCCTATCTCAACTGCAGCTTTTAATGCCATTTCTGCGTTTCGGAGATTGTGTGACCCAAGCACAGACAATGTTCTACTACTTGGTCGTAGTGCTTCGCCGCGAATTGCCACATCTCCTTTGGTTTGAAATTTGAAAATATTTTTTTTGCATTCCACGTACGACTCCATCGTAGTATGCCAATCAAGGTGATTGGGAGAGATGTTTGTCAATACAGCAATATGTGGGGACCAACAAATGCCATCAGCATGTCCAAGCCACCACAACATCGCACTGCTCAATTCAAGAATTACTATTGTTCCTTCTTGCATCTCAGAAACAGTTTGTAAGAGGCTTCCCCCAATGTTCCCACCCAAAACCGAAGGAACTCCACCGCGTTGTAATGCTGCGTAAAGCATAGATGCAGTTGTAGATTTTCCAGCTGATCCCGTCACGCCGATCACGTTCTTACGATCTAGTTGTTCGACGACAAGTTGTATTTCGGTTGTAACATGCGTGTTCGAATCCCATGCTGCTCGTAGATACCGATTCTCCCAAGGTTTTTTTACGGCCGGGTTTGCAACAACAACGTCTGCCTGTTCAAAATCTGCGACTCGATGCCTGCCCAATGAAAGCGTGAGATTTTTATGATCGCCAAGTTGAGAAAGCGGCGTAGCCAACGCGCTCTCATCTTGCATATCTGTAAGTAGCACGTGAGCACCTTGAGATAGTAAGTAACGGGTCACTCCAAGCCCCCCGCCAAAACGACCTAATCCCATCACAACGACTCGGGCGTTTGTTACGTTCACTGTTTCAACCCCATAGTTGCAAACTGTTTGTTTCGTGAGCCAGAAATTTTTAACTGATACAACCTCCACTCAATGAGTAAGACAATCAGTACGGCCCCTATCGCCCAAGGCCAAAGCTGAATAAATGCACGGGTTCGTGTTTGTGTTGCATGCATCTTCGTTGCACCAATTCGCACTTCTTCAAGAGTCGCAACAAGGGATTCCTCGGGTGGAGCGTTCACTGCAATGATGTGAGATCTCTCGCCATCTTGCTCAACGGAGTGAATTCCAGATAGCCGAATTGGTCCCCATGCGAACCGTCCATTACGTTCAAGCGGCACAGTGTGCGCAGTCCCATCAGGCTCAACGACTGTCACTTGCCTGACTCCAACAGGCACAACTCCTGAAACCACTTCACCAACTTGCAATGGAGTGCTTGCGAGAACATCTCCACTTCTACCAAGAAAATCCACCGCGTTGTAAATGAAGAAAGGAAAGCTCCGCAAGTACGGCCAATTACTGTCAATTGGGTCGAATGCGACGTGAACAATTGACCTCCCCTCTCCTTTATAGTGCAAAATTGCGGGCCAAGAGCTCCCTTCAAGAAGAACTTCTGTACCACCTGTTGGGACTATGGCATTCCCCACTGTTGCAACAACTTCTTCAAACTGCACATACCGCATGACTGGGTGATCTTCTTTTCCTACAAGCATCACCTGCCCTTCACCTTCTGCATACACACGAAGTGCTTCTATTCCGAGTTCTCCACCAAAACTCAGGTATCTCCCACGTGGAAGTTCATCTAACGACACGTCTCGTGTCACAATGACATCAAACGAAGAAGCGGTTCCATCCTCTAACAACTGTTTCAACTCATCGGGTGGTACCTTTTGTAACGTTGCTAATTGCAACCCATCTAACACGGTCTGTATGAGAGGCGGCCCATTCTCTGCAACTAACACGCGTAAATCTCTTGGTGGTGGAACAACAATTGAAGCTACGTTGTCAAAATCTAGCGCGTCTCTCGACATAACTTTGACTTGGACGACGCCAGAAGTAGAAAGCTCAAATGGAACAAAGACGATGTTTGCTGAGCCACCAGTAGTGCGGCCGTCCTTTCCCACATCTCTTGCTGGAATCGCCACTTCTTCAATTCCTATTGGAATACCATTCAATGAAAGTTCTAGATCAGTTACAACCGTTTCTTCCCCAAAATTCGTGAGACTCAAAAATACTTGCACTTCATTTCTTGCATCTGGATTTCGATCGACTGAGATCGTAGAAATTCCAATGTTGCCTGTCGTTGGTTCGCCTATTTTGTGATACAACAATGATTCACCTTGTTGTAATGCTTGTTCATGAAGATCTAGAATATTTCCGTCAGAAAATAGTTCCAACTGAGATGATTCTTCGCTTGCCATGCCCTGTTCTTCTGGATTGGGATTGGTCATGTACGCTCGAGCAAGTTGCAGTGCATCAGAAATTTTCGATCTGCCGTGTGTGGGCTGTATTGTGTCAATTGCATTGGTCAATTGTTGTACAGAATCCGAAAACGGCAGTACGATCTCCGCTGAATCAGAAAAAGCAATAACCATCGTTTCACCGCCTCGGCTAGAAAAAACACCTCCGCCATGAAGTTGTTCAATGCGTAATATTGCTTCTTCTTTTGCAATCTCGAGCCGTACTTCAGATGATCCATCGCTTGCATTCATTGAAGCGGAACGATCAATAAAAAGTACGTGCCGACCTTCCCTTGGTTGCTCCCCTTCCACTTGAGGTTGCATGAGCGCCAGAATCACAAATAGCAACGCAAGAAGTTGGAGTATAAAAAGTGTGCTTGGTCGAAGTCGTTGAAACGGGGAGTTTGCATGCAAGTCCTCAACTGCACTCGTCCATAGCAAGGTTGATGAAACACGCAATGGTTGCCTGCGTAACCGTAAAAAATACAAAAGTAACAAGATGGGCAGTACAACTGCTGCGACGATCAATCCAGCCTGTATCGAAACAAAAGTCATCGAAGGAGTCCCCTGCTTCTGAGATACTCTACGAGCAACGTTTCCATATCGATATCAGTCGGCACGCGAGCTGTTCCTATGCCAAGTCGAACACAAGTTTCGCGCAACTCTTCACAATACGAGGTAAGCCTTGCTTTGTATTGTTCAACGAGTGGTGCTGTCACAGTGATCTCACAGGTTGTCCCCGTTTCTGCATCTTCAAGACGCACATCACCTTCCATGCCATGAAGTTCTGGGTCTAGCTCTTCAGGCGCGAGAGTCTGCATCATAAAAACATCCCAACCTCCACTAACAAGATATTTCAGACCTTGACTGAGCCGCTCTTCTGAAAGTGCGTCTGTAATGACAATCAGAACACCTCGGCCCTGCCTAGAAGTTGAGATTGTTTTGCACGCTGGAACAAATCCTGTTCCTTGTTTCGGTTGAAGATCGATCAACCATTGCCCCATGTCCCTCGTTCGACGCTTGCCTCTTAATCGAGTGAGGCGTTCGACGCCTTGATCTGAATAAGAAAACAACGAGACTCTGTTGTGGCTGCATAATGCGATGTACCCAAGAGCCATCGCGAGCCTTCTGGCAAAATCAAATTTATTTGGATTGCCATATTCCATTGATGCACTTGCATCAATTGCAACTCCGACTGTCAATTCCTCTTCTTCAAGAAACATTTTCATAAAGAGTCGATCGAGTCTTGCATAGACATTCCAGTCAATGAACCGTAGATCGTCACCAGGTGCATATTGTCGATAGTCAGCAAACTCAACACTAACCCCTCGACGTTTACTTCTTCGTTCTCCTTGGATTTTTCCTGAAAAGATCTTTCGGGCGATGATGTCGAGTTGATTGAGTGATGCCATTAAAGAGGAACCAATAAGTTCATCAACTTTTTGAGGACGGTCATGCGTAGTCTCACCAAAATTAGCCATCGAACGCACCCGCATCTAGAATAGGTACGCCTTCGAGTATTTCTTCGATAATGCTCGCAGGATGCCTGTTTGCTGTTTGTGCTTCGAATGTTCTCACAATTCGATGCTGGAGCGCTGGAACTGCAACTGCTTGGATATCACGCAGTGAAACAGCGAATCTTTGATCCATTACTGCAGCAACTTTTGCAGATCGGATCACCGCTTGGGCTCCACGTGGACTTGCTCCAACAAGCACGTCTCTTGACACCCAACTCGATGCGTGCTCTGAATCTGGATGGGTTGCGAGCACAAGTCGAGTGACAAAATCTTGGATGTGGGGAGCAATAACGACTCGCTTCAATACATCTTGTGCTTTCAGCAGAAACGAGGCGTCGGTTGTCACATCAGTGTCGACCACATCTGTCGATGTTGTTCTTTCAAGGATTCTGTTGAGCTCAACGCGGTCGGAATGTTTCACATCTATTTTAAAAATAAATCGATCAAGCTGTGCTTCAGGTAATGGATACGTTCCTTCTTGTTCGATCGGGTTCTGTGTTGCAAGCACAAAAAATGGATCAGGAAGTTTTCTGGTAACACCATCAACTGTTACTGCTCGTTCTTGCATCGCTTCAAGCATCGCAGATTGGGTTTTTGGTGTGGCTCGATTTATCTCATCAACAAGAACTAGTTGGTGAAAGATGGGGCCTTCTTGATATCTGAATTCTCTAGTAGCACTCCCTTGTTTCTCATCAACAATCGTAGTTCCAACGATATCAGCTGGCATCAGATCTGCTGTACATTGAATGCGTGCATTTGATAATGCAAGAACATCCCCTAATGTTCGAACGAGTAACGTTTTTCCCAACCCAGGTGGACCTTCGAGTAAGACATGCCCTTCTGAAAAAATTGAGACAAGAACTAAGTCAATCACTCGTTGATGCCCAACAATCACATTTCCTATTTGCTGCCGCATCCGAAGAAAGGACAACCGTATCGTTTCAAGTGCTTGGCGAACTTCTTCCGAGGTTGTGATTTGATCAGGCAGATGTTTCTCCGAAAGAATCATGCATCACCTCCACGATTACGCTTTCGTTGCAGTAATTTCCCAAGTGCATCGTCTCGCCTTTCAACTTCCTTTTGCTCTTGTATTGGTAATTGTGAATCTTCCTCAGCCTTCTGCACTTCTTCAGTTGATTCTTTGAGTTGATGCGTTTTGCGATCTTGTTTTTCGTGCACTCTGCGAAGTGCATCAACGGATTGCGTCGTAGCTGTAGCAACAGGCGCAAGCATTTCTTGCATGCTTTTTCGGTCGATCCAAAGACGCCGTATTGCAATATCAAGGATTAAAAGAGATGCTGCTAGAATTGCAAGAAGATCCCACACCGGTTTTGGGCTCACGGGTACTTCAAGCCCTTCGCGGTCAAACAAGTCAACGAATTCGACATCTTCAAAAGATAAGACACGGCCACCAGTTCGTTTTGCTAATTCATGTAATAGAGCCGCGTTGTCAGTAGTTGCCCTGAACTCTTCTGGATAGGGAACGGTGACTGCAGCAGGGATCGCGGCAACTGAGTCTCCCTCCGCTGATTGCAGCGCAATGTTCACGAGCCAAGCCCCAGGTTGATCCACGTCAAACTCTGCATGATAGTGGCCTGCACCGGTTTGCTTCATACCGATCTCATGAGAATCTCCGCTTGGATCGATGGCAACAGCATGTGATTGCATCAAGTTAAGAAATGAGGAATTCGCATCGAGCGCTTCGACATCAACGATCCCCTTGCCATCTTCAATACGAGATCGAACCATAACATTTGGTGGCATTGAACCACGCATCGACCAGCGAACTGTTCGTTGCCAAAAGGGAGCAAACGAAGACCAAGAAGGCCAATTTGTTGTCCACTGCAGTCCCAAATCACTCGTAAACGAAATCGATTTACCAATGCCATGATGCCACCAGGCATATAAAGGATCGTCTCCATCTGTTGTCTGAATCACCCATGGAGTTTGTGAAAGCCCACCCCTATTTGCAGTGACAACTAAGCCGGTAATCGGAGGAACCGAGGTAACTCCCTGCAGAGGTCCTGTACCACTTGGTATGTGGACAGGATTCCATGGACCGCCCTCTTCGATAAGCGATCGTGCATTGAGTTGGGATTCCTTAATAAAGATCTGAGGAAGTTGCGTTGGATCATCCACCATGTAAAAACGACCACCTGTTGCCGTGGCTAGTCCCTGCATCATCTGTTGATCCATCGCAGACCCATGCCCACCGACCATTACTGTGGAAATCGACACACTTGCATCTCTAAACGATTGAACCAATTCTTGTGTTGGTGGTTGAGGATCGCCATCTGAAATAATGATGACATGCCGCTGCGCTGCATCCACATCTTGCAACCCACCTAGAGTTAGTTCTAATGCGGAATCAAAATCTTGCATATCACCGAGTGTAAGACTACGGACTGCATCCATGGCAGCAACTTTGTCTCCAGCTAACTGCATAGGAAGTGTCCAAGCACAATTCGCATGTGTCCCCTGATTCCAACTGTATTCCACAATACCGATGTAATCTTGTTCACTCAACGCCTCAACAGCTGCACTTGCCACTTCTTGTCCCCAATAATTCCCTTGAGGCATTTCGCACGAATGAAGAATGAGTGCCAACGCACCGCGTGGTAAATTTCTTGTTTGGGGAGGTTCGCACCGAAGGGGCATGGCCTGTTCGAGTCTTGAGCCGATCCAACCACCTGCCCCAAAGGAAGATGGTCCACCTGTCATAATCAATCCACCGCCAATATCATGGACAAAGGAAAGCAAATGTTGTTCTTGCGAATCATCAATGGCCCAGCGGGGAGTATCCACAAGGATTACAGCATCGTAGGCAGCAAATCCGATGCTGTCTCGTGGAATTCCCTCTGGGCTTGTGTGCACAACCGTAATACCAGACTCTTCTAACACGTCGAAGAGATGTGAAGAAGCACGTTCATTTTGGGTTACGAGTAACACCGTACCTCCACGAGCCACGAACGTTACACCTACACCCGTATTATTCGCATTCACCGTATCCGTACCAGAATCTGGCTGCCATATTGCAGTAAACCGTTGTGGCCCTCCTGTATACACGGGGACGTCAAACACAACAGCGTTCACACCACTTCGCAATCTCATTGGCAACCCTGTTCCCTCGTCATCTTCTGAAATATCGATAGGTGATTCATTTTGTTGAAGATGCAACACGCCAGTGGATTCACGAATTGATCGAATCACAACTCGAACAGGAATCGTCTGGCCGATCCTCGATTGTGAAGAGACGAGTACTTGCTCAATGATGACTTCATTTTGATGTTCGTACCTCGTTGGTAGCACATCAATAGGAACGCCATGAGAGATCGAGAGGTTCGCTGCAGCAAGCACTTGCCCTTCTGTTTCATTCCCATCAGAAACGACTAGCAAACGCGAAGCGGTGTCACGTGGAAGGATCGCTAATGCAAGTTGGACTCCACTTGCAAGATTTGTAACACCTCCCTTGGGTTCACTCGACGCTGGCATTAACACTGTAGTTTCACGAGGCATTGAACCAATGATCGCATTCTCTCCAACACTGATCACTGATAAACGGTCTCCCTCGTTTCGTCGATCTGGTGCTGTCCATTCAGAAAGAACTTCAATGGTTTGATCTTGAATTGAACGTGGGATTGACTTTGATCGGTCGAGCATCACAACAAGAGTTACCCCTTCTCCAACTCTGTTCCATACCGGTCTTGCAATTGCAACAGCGAGACATACGAGTACAACACACCGTGTCAATGTAGCTGCAACACTTCGGCCCCTTGCACGCTGGTTTTGCATACTTCGCCAAGACATCACAATAATAGGGATACTCAGTAGCACCAAGAGGAGCCAACCGGGGCGATCAAACTGAACAAAGGAACTCATGCCTGTTACATCATAAACCCGTCGAGGAATTGGAGACGATTGTTTCCGGTATCAATTACAAGAATGTTATCTTCCACAACAACCGCACCCCAGGGTGTTTTAAATTCACCTTCACGAGCACCCGCACGACCCCAAACACCAAGAGACTCACCTGTTTGAGTAAATTGTTGCAAACGATTGTTTCCAAACTCAACAACTAGAAGCGTTCCATCACCGAGTTCAATGATGGAATAGGGATAGAGCAGTTCTCCTTTTCCGCTTCCAACTTGACCAAACTCCCGCACGTATGTCCCATCCGTGTCGTATACCACAATTCTATGATTTGCTGAATCTGCAATGTAGAGCGCACCACTCTCACGATGTACTGCTAACGATTGTGGGCGGCGAAATCCCAAGGGGTCTTTCCCATGATGTCCAAAAGACCGTATGAAGGAACCGGATCGATCAAAGACACTAATCCGATCATTCCCTCCATACTCAGATACAAAAACAAGGCCATCGCGATCTATGACAACATCAGTTGGATACAAAAATTGCCCATCCCCTGTCCCATACGATCCGAACAAGAGCAGTTCGTGTCCCTCTTGATCGAGAACACGGACGCGATGTCCATGGGTATCCGCAATCCACGTATTCCCCTCGTCATCGAGAGTAACGCCAGTTGGAAACCCATTACCTGTTGGAGGCAAGTCCCAACTTGAAAGAAACTGCCCATCTTTATCGAAACGTTGTAGCCTCCCTGTTTTGTCAATTACAACGATGACATCTGAACCATAATCAACTGCGCGTGGTGTCACAAAACGAGCATTTGTTACTCCTGATCCACCAAGTATCTTGTGAGGAACAATAATTTTTTGCTCAGATTCTATCTCGGTTCCCGAACAACAAATCAGAAACATGCAAACGAGTAACACTACAACGTGCCTCATACTGTAGTACACAACACAGCCTGCCACAATCGCCACTACCACAAACAAGAGTAACACTGATGTCACAATTTGTGGTCGTTGGTAATGCATTGCATTGAGTAATGCAATTGCGATCGGCTGGTCGGTTGCTGGATGTGCAAGTTGGTTTGTGAGTGAGATTTCTCCCATTGACATCGCTATTGTAAAGGCAACCACAAGAAAAACCGCAGCGAAGAGTCGAGTGCGTATTGTCATGAGGAATGGGTACAATCGTTTTGGAGCATCAAAAAGCAATAGTTGCCGGGTTTGCTGATGGGAAGCAACCCATCTACCTGCCAATGAACCGATAAATCCGAATTGTAAAGTTTGCGCAAAAACTAAGATCATAGTAGAGTTATAAATGTAATTGAATCCCGAATGGTTCCAAGCAAGAACCTCGCCCTCAACAATCATAGATGTCGGCAGTAGGGCTACTCCAATCCATACCCAATCAAGATACGTAGCTGCTCGCTTCACTCCATGAGAAACGGCGCAATGCAACACTGATGAACACAAAAGAATCAAAACACAACATATTGAAACGAAGCAAGCTGTAACAAAGCTTCTCAAAATATCTCCGCCGTACGTTGTAAAGAGTAATTGGCTATCGATCGTGGATGCGTAGATCGCACCAAAAACGATTGGCCCTGCGCTGATCGCTATCCAAACAAGGACTAGAGGCATGATTTTCTTTTGCCGTGTTGGCAACGTGGTTGCTCTGCTAGATGAGATCAAATGGTTCAACATCATGACTGCAAAAACTGCAAAGCAAATACTACCGATGAGCAAAAGTGGAGTTGTAAGCACAGACTCTCCTGATGAAACAATTGCACGCAGTTCATTTCCTATACTTGGAATCTGAGCAAGATCAAAACACGTTGTATTTGCAGAAGTGATCGCTGCAACAAGTACAACACAAATCAGCATCAATGTAAAATGAGACTGAAGTTGTTGTGTGATTCGTGTTGAGAGATTGACGCCATCAATTTGTTGGAGTACTTGCAAACTGTTTTGTTTCGGGACACAAAATCCAGCTACAAGTGCTGCAATAGGCCAACTCCAACAAACAAGAGATAGGGCTAGCATCGCTCCCATTGCAAAAGGCATCAGTTGGTGCTCCACAATCAACTGATGTATATACGTTCCAGCAGGCCACAGTTGCCACCAAGCGTAGAACACGGTGTAAGAGGGAAGCGCGAGGGTCACCATCAAAACAATAGCAACACACCTTTTTTTTCTTGCTTGCAGAGAGGCGATCCTTAATCCCAGAGGCCAACCAATTGCAGTGGAAGTCACACCGATAGCAAGAGACCATAAAACAGTGCGCAAAAGTATTGTGAGTTGTGCGCCACTACTATGAACTGAGCCTACATTTGTAGGAGTAAAAAACAGAGAAACGATTGGATAACATGCGATCAATCCTGTGATAAAAATGGCAGTAAAAAGGATGAGCTTAGTTCCGCGCACGGTTGTCTTTCAACTGTTGCACCGAGTCGCGGATAACGAGATCTCTTCTGTTTGCAGCTGCAACAAAATCGACGATGAGTGGATCATCCACTTGTAGATCTGGAAACTTACTTGCGACAGTTTGTTGCAGCGGAATATTTTTAGAATTTGAAGATGCTAAGATCGTTGCAACTGTATCGCTAAGCATAAATTCGACGAAACTCCTAGCCTGCGCAGGGTGTTTTGATCCCTTCACGACCGCAACAGTATTTGGTATGAGAAGCGTCCCACCTCCAACACCCGCTCGATGCCGTGGAGCAAATGACTCGATTGATGCACCTCGAGCGATCGCTGCGTGCACGTCGTCAGAATCTGTCATTGCGAACGTGGCTGTTCCATCAATAACTGCTTGAACAGTGGCGGCGTTCCCCCCGAATAATGGTTCGCGGTGTAATGAACGTAGGAACTGATTGTATTTGTCAGAAAATCCAGCCATCACTGCAAAATGCGTACCCGTTGTGCCAAAACGTGGATCTGCAAAGACTGCGTCTGTGTACTCCCACCAATACACGGGTAGTTCTTCTTTCTTGACAACAGCGGGGTCATATGCGATCACTCTCACACGTGGAGAAAACGCAAACCACAAATTTTCTGCATCTCGATGTTCTTCTGGCCAACGATCAACAAGTGGTGAATGTAGTGAAGCAAACACATCTTCTTGTGCAAGTTGAATCGTCCCAATATTTTCAGAGGACCAAAAGACATCTGCAATTGGATTTGATTTTTCACGTCGTAATCTTGTAACTAATCCTGTGTTCTTTGAAGATTCACTATCCCCAACCCAAGCAACTGCAATTCCAGATTCTTCAGTAAATGCATCGAACACCTCACGAGCGATTTTTTCGTCAGCAGATGCGTACACAACAAGCGTGTTTGGTTCATCTGACGAACAGCTACATACAAAAAGTACGGCAACAAGAATGCTATTCTTCAGAACTTTCATTGTCGGCATTCGATGACTCGGTCAATTGTTCTAACTGGCCAAAATAATGGCGTAGCACATCGTGGTATTGACGAGGAACCTCTTCTTGAGCAATGGCTTCTTGTGCACTTCGCTTATGTGTAAGGACTGTTTCTCTCACTGATGAACTTGTTTCTCCTGCTGTGATGAGTCCACCCTCAAACAATTGTCGCGCGATAATCGAGCCTTCAACAGTGTGAACAGGCGATCGACTAGCTACGTGTGAAGTTTCCGTTTCAATGCTCGTGTTCTTGCCGCCACTCCCCCTCCCCGACCCACCTGTGCCTTGTCCAACACCATTGCCTGGCTTATTGCACATCAGGCTGCCTGCTTTTTGGCACTGCGATTTTGCGGCCTCGGCTTTGGCCATAAACATTTTCATCGCCTGTAGTTGATCTGCTGCCTCAGCCATCGATTGAAAATCACTTGCATTCCCATTTGCACAGTTTTTACAAGAATTGCCAAGTTTTTTACATTGAGCTGAAGCTTGCTTCTGTGCCTGTAACATCTCTAACAGTTTTTTCTTTTGAGCTTCTGACAGTTTCTTGTTCCCGTTAATCGCATTTGCTGCTGCAAGGTTGTCATTTGATAAACTCGGATCCATTCCTGCAGCAGAGAGTGCATTGGCCAACGCTTCATTTGACTTTGTCAGTTCGGAGAGTTGTTCTCCAAGTTTTTTCAAACTCTCCTCAAGTTGTGCACGCTCCTCTGCTGAAAGTTGATCAGATTCGAGTTTCTCCTGTAACGATTGAATCTCTTCTTTTGCTTTTGAAAAATTACCGTTTTTCAACGCTGCTGCTAACTTCGTTGTTTGTTCGTTTCGTGGTAACTCGAGCGTCTGTAAGCGCCGTAACGTTTCTTTATATGCCAAAGCATTTTTATCATTCAACAAGTTGTCAAGCCTACGTTGCAAATCTGTCATTTTGCGAAGCGATTCTCTTCGCAATTCAGTTGCTTCAACATCAAGGTTCGCAGCAGCGTCTAGGGCAGCAATTTCTTCTGAAAGCACATCACTCAATGATGCGTCACTTTGCAAATCTTCCACAATTGCGTCTACCGATGCCTCGATGTCGACACGATCAGTCACAGCAACGACGTGTGAATGCTCCTGGTTATTTTGAAACAGATTCCATTGGGGCGAAAGTACGATTGCACAGAACACAACGGCAAGCACTCCAATCCAAATCCACAAAAAACCGCATGTAACTGGGAAAAATTTTCTCAAAGTTTGCGAGACATTCTCTTTCTCTACTGTTGCTAAAGCATCCTCAACAAGAACAGTTGCATATGCATTGTTCTCTCCCCCAAAAGTGATTGCAGACGCAATACGGTCGTGTAAATTCATTCGTTGGTCAATCTCTGCTGCAGAGATCAACACATTTTGAGTAGACCGTTGCCAAAAAAAGATACCCATAAGTATCCAGACAGATAGAGAACCAATCCCTATCAATTCCCAAGGAAGAAATGCACTATGAAAGATTCGGTCTACAACCCCAAGTACTATTAGCAAGCATACGAGAAGAAAGAGCAAACTTGTAGAGTGTGATAGCGTCTGTTGGATCTGCAATCTCCTTGACGCGGCGTTTGTGATTTTCAGTAAACGATCCATGAGCACTACCTCTAGGGTTAGTGTAGGGTAATTCTGCAAATTTTCACGTAATTTGTTCTAACAACCTCGTTTTTACTGCTTCTAGGGGTTCCTTTACCCTCGCCCCAGCTGCATGCACATGTCCACCCCCACCGAATTCGCTTGCGAGTTTATTGACATCGATCAACGAAGTGGGATCGTTCACAAGTGCGGGTTTTGATCGGAAGCTCATCTTTGTAATTCCGGGATTGGAATCTGTCAAAAGAATCGATGCTTGTACACCTTCTATGACCATCGGAGTATTCACCAGCCCAACCAAGTCTGTGCTGTCCCCTTTCGCCTCACCAAAATCAGTGCTTCGTAGCACCATAATGGCTACATTTCCGACAATCTCAAGACTCGCAAGCATCCGTTGCAACAGTGCCATGCGTGCGGGTCTTGCTGTCTCTTCCAATGAACGGTATATGTCATACCTGTTGAGATCGTGTTGCAGTAACTTCGAAGCATCCGCGAAGCACCGTGCATCTGCATTTGAAAATCTGAACCATCCAGTATCTGTCGCTAAACCTACAAACAACGCTTCAGCAATACACCCTGTACCTGAACCAATATCAATATCCATTGTTTCAAGTAACTCCAACACGACTTGGGTCGCAGCGGCTGCAGAGACATCTACGATTCGATCACCCGCAACATCATCACCGTTGGCATGATGATCGAGCCCAATCACGAGTTCTGCATGTTCACGAAGCCATGGTTCGATCGCCTCAAGTTGAGACCACGCGCCGGTATCTAACACAATGATAAGGTCGGGTGCTTCTTCAGGCACACCAGACTCCTCAACGAAACGAATTGGAGTATCACCTGCAATGATCGCTAAACCGTGTTCAAGCGGACCTATGATGAGGTTCTCTACTTCCTTTCCTAATGAACGCAATGCCCTATACATCCCAACCACGGAACCAATCGCGTCACCATCAGGTTTCCTATGTGTTGTAACAACAATCCGGTTGGCACAACGAATACGATCTGCAATGTTTTCAAATGTAGAGGTCGTGACGTATGAGAGTGACTGTGTTGTCATGAATTCCTTTCAAGAAGTCGTATTGTTTGTACGACATCTTCTTGAATAGCGGCTTGTAGTTGTTCGACAGAATCGAATCGTATCTGATCTCGAATCCACTTGTCGAAGAAAAGTTCTAGTTTCCAACCATAGGATTGAAGGCTCCCATGAAATCCGACAAGATATGCTTCGCACGTTCGGTCGTGTTCTCCAAAAGTTGGCTTTGTACCGATACTAATTGCTGCAGGATATGTTGAACCATCTTCCAAAACGCCCCGCCCTGCATAGATACCATCAGCAGGAAGAAGTGTTTCGATGTGTCCAATATTTGCGGTCGGATAGTTCATCGCACGCCCACGTTGATCCCCTGCTTGCACTACTCCAGTGACACAAACTGGTCTACCGAGGACGATTTGTGCATCTTCAACACGGCCTCGCTTGATGAGCGAGCGTACAAGTGAGCTGCTCGCTCTGTGTAAGGAGTGATCTTGAAGTGAGATTTCAAGAGGAGGAACAAGAATCGTATCAAAACCATACTCGTTCCCAAGGCGGACTAAATCTGACGTTGTTCCCGACCGCTCAACACCGAATCTGAATCCTTCCCCTTCGACAAGCACGGTGGGTGAAATGAGGTCAACACTCTTTGCAACAAATGCTTCTGGAGTTTGTTGCATGAGTTCTTGCGTTGGGATGAGTTCGACGACTTCGTCAGCCCCAGCTTCGAGAAGCAATGCTCTACGAGTTGAAAATACAGTCAATCGCTCAATTTCTTTTTCTGGATGAAGAAATGTCGTTGGGCTTGGATTGAAACTCCAAACTACAACCCTACCATCGCCCACCGCGCTCCTAGCAGTTTCAACGATAGAAACGTGTCCCCGATGTACGGCATCAAAATTTCCAATCGTCAAAGCGACTTTCATCTCTACCATTTTAGCGTACCCAACGAAGCCCGAAGCGAGCAGAACCAAGCGTCACTTTAGGGTTGAATAGAGTACCTCTTGATGCTCTAATACCTACATGGCAATCAAACCTCAACAGCCCGTTGGAAGTAAACCCGACAATCCCACGAATGTCATTGATCAAGTCACGAATACCCTCCGAGAAACTGCTGAAGGTGTCGTCCCTTGGTTCCTCGATCAGATGCCACTCATGTACTTTCAGGATACGAGTGAGGCTGATCAGCTTGCACATTTGCGAGCGATGATTGCTGCCAAAGCTTCGGGCAGACCGATCGAACTTACCCTCCGCTCTGAGGACTCCTCCCAATGGACAATGATTCGACCTCGCGACTATCCGGGTGTGCTCGCTGAAATCATGGAAGAACTTCCTTGGGATCAGACATTGCGTACAGCGAAAATCCACACCGCCACAGACGGTGAACTCGTACTCGATACGTTTGAGTTCGGAGAGCCAGTCCCTTTTACAATCGATGATGAAGATCATGTAGATCGCCTCAATGAGATGATCGACTATGCAAGTGAACACATGCCAGAGGTCACGAGCGATCAAGTGAGAGAATATTTTTCACGCAGTAGTGAAGAGTACATCCTGACGGTAACCCCACTTCGCATGGTGAAACACTGGAACCTTGTAGAACGGCTCTCAGGCACTGATGGCACGATGGTTGAGCTTGAACGAGAGACCGACCCGAGCCTGAGTAGAATTGTCGTTGCAGTCAGTAACTCTACCCGTCGTTCAATGTTGCAACGGATAGCAACACGCCTGAGTAAGTCAAGGGTGAATATTCATCGGGCGTATCTTGACAGTATTGATGATGGACAAAACGGTTGGATTACACTCGTAGGTTGCGTTGTACAAGGTCCTGAGGGTGGTCCAATTGATGAATCAAGCCAACTCTGGCAAGAGATTCGACACGATCTTCTTCGTTTGAAATGGTACGACCAACGCACAATCGAATTGGGGTACGACAATCCTGAGATAGGCTTGCGTAAAGCCGAAATCATCATTGCGCTGCTTGACCTTTCATATCAGATCCTCGTGAAAAAAAATCCATACGCTTTCAACCCAACTCGGCTTCAGGGACTTATGGTTGGCAACCTTGATGTTGCTGTGACAATTGCAGACCTTCTCCATGAACGTTTTGATCCAAACAATCTCATGTCTGACGACGCATTTGAAGCTGCAAAAACAAGGATCAGCGAACATATTGAAAACACAGTTGATCTTGAAGATGCAAGAACGCTCTTTGAAACAATGGTACTCGCAGTCAATGCTGTCAAACGAACAAACGTATTCCTCGAAGATCGCTACGCACTATCAATGCGAATCGATGCCTCCATTCTCACTACAACAGAGCGAGCGGATTGTCCCTATGGCGTGTTCTTTGTCCATGGCCGAGATTTCAATGGGTTCCATGTTCGGTTTAGAGATATTGCACGTGGTGGTGTTCGAGCAATTTTCCCTCGAGGGATCGAACAATACTCCCGTGAACAGGAACGGCTGTACGACGAAGCATACAACCTTGCTTCCGCACAACAGTTAAAAAACAAGGATATTCCTGAAGGCGGCTCGAAAGCAGCTATTTTGGTACATCCTCGTGGTCGCATTAGTCGCAGTGTCAAGGCATTTGTCGATTCTTTACTTGATCTCATCACACCAGAAGAAGAGACTGCAGAAAAAATTGTCGATCATCTTCACCACGAGGAACTCATTTATCTCGGTCCTGATGAAAATATCACGCCTGAACTCATCGAATGGGTTGTCGATCGCGGGCAACGACGTGGCTATCCGATGCCTACTGCATTGATGAGTTCAAAACCCGGCGCTGGCATTAATCACAAAGCGTATGGTGTCACAAGTGAGGGCGTTGTCGTGTTCCTTGATACAGCTCTTCGCGCAATTGGTATCGATCCTGACAAAGAGACATTTACGATCAAGATGACAGGCGGTCCAGATGGTGATGTTGGGGGAAATGGAATCCGAATCTTGAACCGCGAGTACGGGGACAGAGCGAAGATTGTTGGAATCGCAGATGGATCAGGTTGTGGCGAAGACCCAGACGGACTGCAACATGAAGAACTCCTCAGACTTTTTGAGAATGAATTGCCAATTGCACACTACAACAAAGAGAAACTAGGTCCAAATGGATGGATTGCTTCAATTGATGATCCAGAAGGCGTCCATTTACGAAACACACTTCATGATCGGATTGAAGCAGATGCATTTGTGCCTTGTGGAGGTCGCCCCGCGACGATTCATGGTGGGAATTGGAAAAACTTTTTGAAAGAAGATGGGTCACCGAGTAGCCCTGTCATTGTGGAAGGGGCAAATCTGTTTCTTACACCAGACGCTCGACGAGAACTATCAAACGCTGGTACGCTCATTCTCAAAGACTCCTCAGCAAACAAGTGTGGTGTGATTTGCTCTAGTTTTGAGATTGGTGCCTGCATGTTGCTCAACACAGCGCAGTTTATGGAAATTAAGGAAACCTTTGTCGAACAGGTTCTTGTTCGACTTCGCGATTTAGCTCGTGCTGAAGCAGAACTTCTTGCACGATTACATCAACATCACCCTCACCTTCCACTTCCAGAAATGAGTATTCGAATCAGCAAGATGATGTCACGAACTGCAGACTCGATCAACGAGCACTGGGATGAGATGACTGAACAACAGCAATTAGAATTACAACGACTCGTCACAGAGCACCTTCCAGATATCTTGCTTGAAACTGCAGGAGATGCTGTATGGTCGAACATGCCCACTGCGTATATTCGTTGGATGATGGTGAAATCACTTGCTGCACGAATGGTGTACCGTGAAGGGTTTGAATATCTAGAAACAATGGAAAATGACGATTTGGCTGGCCTTGCCCTGCGATACCTTGACTTAGAGCAAGAGCGATCAACATTGGTGGATGCGGTCTTAGATTCTGATCTCCAAGACAAACACAGAATCGCTTCTCTTCTTCATGATGCGGGCATATTCTCAACAATGGGTAGACGCAATACAGAGATTTAATGCATCGTCTATCCTTAACAGGACCTTAACAAAGGAGACCGCTATGCAACTCATGTTTCTGAATGCAATCACCTTCCTCGCTGCTACATGTTCATTGTACGGACAAGCTGTCACAGTAGAAATGGAACCAATCACCGCAGATGGTTCTATTACAGATGTCACACTCTACCGAGGGCGAGCATCCATAACAAGAACAGCGGAACTCGACCTCACAATGGGCGGTTGGTCCGTATTCTTTGAGAATTTACCGCATTCTGCAGCATTGAGTTCAGTTCAAGCGAGTGTTGTTGGGAATGCAAAGTTGATCGCTGTTGACACATCATCTTTTCACATTGAAAAAAACAACAATGAACTTCTCGAAGAGATAAACAGAGAAATCGAAGCAGTCGAGGACAAAATCAAACTCGCAAAAGCTGATGAACAATCTTTGCAAATGCAATCAACCTATCTTGAAACGCTCGTTCAACGATCCTCTTCTGACAAAGAACAAGCGGTCGACTTACATTCCTTCAAAGAACAGCTTGCTTTCATCGGGGAACATATGGCCATCCTTGAAGAACAAAAACTCACCAATAAAACACTGCAAGGAGCGCTAAACAACAAACGGAATACGCTTGTAAAGAGGCGAAACAGCATTGCGGACGAACGCCGCATCCAACAGAACGCAGTTGTTGATCTCATCGCATTGTCTGATGGGTCTGTCACCGTTGAACTCACGTATTTAGTACAAAACGCATCGTGGGAACCTCTGTATGCAATCAGAGCAACAGAAAATGCTGAGTCGATCACCATCGATTATGACGCGAATATCTCACAATTTTCTGGTGAGGATTGGAAAGATGTCAATTTGATTCTCTCCACAGCACAGCCACAACGCTCTGCAAGCCCACCAAAACTATCTCCTTGGTATGTTGATATTGAACAACCACAGCCTCCGCCTCCCTCATCCGAATTAACAAGGCGAGGGGAGACAGTCTCCTATCAATATGCAAAGGATGCAGGAGCCTCAAGGTCTCGATTGGACGCTGAGGAGGTAGGCGCAGAACTCGGTCTTGCCGTTGCTTCCGCTTCTGTTCAAGGAGAGGGACCAGCAGTGAGCTTTGCACTCCCCCGAACTGTCACTGTTCCATCTGATAAAAATGGAAAACAAAAAACTGCGATTGGTTCCATTGCCACAACTGCAAGTTTGTTCCGTGTTGCAGTTCCGATGTTGACAGATTCTGTGTATATTCGCAGTGAAGTTAGAAATGAATCACCGTTCATTTTATTACCTGGTGTTGCTTCTATATTCCACGGAAGTGATTTTGTTGGAAGAACAACAGTACCAACAATTGCTCCTAACGAATCTTTCCCATTAGATTTAGGGATCGATCCAAAGGTCACAGCAACTCGAACACTTCTTGAAAAAAAGACTTCCTCCAAAGGGTTGTTTGGAAGCTCCAAAGAAACGTTGTTTGATTACCGAGTTACCATCTCCAATGGACATGATTCCCCTCTGAATGTACAACTTTGGGATCGAATTCCAGTCTCACGAAATGCTGAAATTGCTGTTGAAATGAAGGGACAAACTGCTGCTCTTTCCACTGACACGACCTACCTTGAATCTGAGCGTCCTCTTGGATTGCTCCGCTGGGATCTTGAAATCCCAGCTACAAGCACAGGGGATTCTAGTTTTGTCCTTACATGGCAAGTTGATGTTGCTCGGGGCAAGAACGTGGATATCACACCATTGCCAGAATAACTTCCATTCCACGCACAAACTGCACCTTCGGCTAGATTTCAGGGAATCCACGCCCCTACGCTGAATGCTACAATGCCCCGTTCCGAGTATGCGTATACTGTACTTGTCCCTAGGAGCACTTTTAAATGTATAGCCGACACATTCCGATCCCGCTTAAACCCACATGTTGTGCTTTATTGATTGCAACTTCATTCCTGTTTGGAGGTTGCCTTGAGTCTCCCACATCAGCAAATGGAAGTACTGTTGATCAACTCATGTCTGATTTGGATGCTGCTGTCCTGAGTGAAGACGAATCAAAATTACAAGCAATCATTACAAAAGCGAACCGCCTATCAAATGATCGATCCGCTGTTAAAAATCTCATTCTTTCAACCGCACGGGCAAAATTAGGAAAAATTCAAAATCAGAAACTCTCTGCGAGCACGCATGCTATTAGCCTTGGGTTTCTTCAAGCGGTGCAACTTGCTACCCAAGCCCAAGGATTGCGAATCGCGGCTGAATCGATGTCTGTAGCAGTTGAACAACAGGGAGAAGATGCGGTTGCTCTGTACGAATCTAACATTGCTGATGTAAAAAGAGCA
The DNA here is from genome assembly GCA_030748455.1 of Phycisphaerales bacterium. The sequence continues at coordinate 31,305 of JASMLY010000039.1, forward strand.
TTAGGTGCCCAACTCGAACAAGCAAGAACCGACATCGAGAGGCTTTCATTAGAAAGCGATGCTGCCCTTTCGAGAGCAGAAGAGTTGTTCGACGAAGCCAACCTCCTCCTCACAGAAGCCCAATCACTTGATGCAGTTCAAAGCCTAAAACCCTTCAAGCAAGGCATGGCCATCATGCGAAAGTCTGATCGCGCCAATCTTCGAGCAAAATCAAGCGAACATGAATCAGATCTCATCGCAACCCGAGCCGTAAAAGACGCATCTGCAGAACTCGAAGGGATTGCATCGCAACTGAATGGGATTCGTAACGCGATGGAGTTACTCGGCACATTTCGCAACGCGTCAAAAGAAGGTGCTGCAAAACTTCGCCAACTTGCAGATACAAAAGACAACAAATGTGCAACTGTTCTCGCCGAATTTACATCGCTTGCAAATACACTTCTTGCAGAATGGAGCAGTGCTTCTGATCTGTTAAACAAATCTTTAAACGCTCGGAGTACCCGTTCAAAAGGCTCAAAGCAAAGTAAGGCGGCTTCTGCTGCTTGGAAACTACAAACATGGTGGGCACTTGGACAAATCCAAGAATCACAAGCTGCCTTTTTAGCTTCGGAGTGTTCAGCACTCTTTGAGATCATCCAAGCAGGCATCATTACCGGCACGAGTAAGTGGGAAGCCCAACTGCTTGCATGCCAATCACAGCTCGAACAGAGTATTGCATCTGCAATCCAATCGTACGAGAACGCGAAAAATGCCACAAAAGAACTTGGACGTACTGGTGAATCACAGAGTTTCCTACTCGATGTGCGCCTTGCTACCCTCAAGGGAGAAGACGTTCCAATACATACACAAACTTCAAATGAACCCGCTGCCCCTACTGGGTTGGGAACCATTGCACCTACGAACAACACAACCAATGGTTTCAATACGCCGCAAGAACTCATTTCTTTTTTGAACACTGCCTTTCAATCAAATTCTCGTATCGAACTGTCGAGAGTGTACAACACGACCTCTTCAGATCAACAAAACACGCTGCGTAAGATTCAAACGTTTCTCGACAACATGATTGGTTTTAGGGCAAGTGTCGAGAGTTCCTTTGGGGCTGATGCGTTGCGGTCTCTTCCTATACTTTCAGAAGGCGTTTTCCCTGATTCGATCGATGCAAGTTCGATCTCGATGCAAGGTGATTCAAAAGCAACAATCTTGTTTGGTGCTGTTTCTGTCGATCTTGTCAAAACTGATGCCCTCTGGCTGATTGACTTTGAATCACAGATTAGAGCAGAAGGGATCAATACAGAAAAACTAGCTCAGCTGGAGAAGTTCAGCAGTGCAATCAAAAATGTAGCATCCCAAATTGACAGTGGCCAAATCACAGACAAAAGCCAACTCGAGTTTGCACTGATGACTGCGATGATGGGTGGATAAGTACCACGCGGACCCTCACTTACACGAGCCCCTTCGCTGCCTCACGCACGAGCATAGGTTCTTCTTGATCTTGGGCGATCCTTAGTACTGCAGAACGTAACTCGGGATTCTCTTGCTGTGCGAGCTGATTTTTCGCAACTATGACTGCATTTCTCCTCAGCATGTCGAGTTTCGCACGTTTCATTGCAGATCCTTGCAGTTCCTTTCTTCGATTCTCTTCGGTCCAATTCAGCACATCTAAGAGAGCAAGCGAATGAAATCGTTCTTCGTACGCGGGATGCGTCTGAGCATGTCTGGTTTTCTCTGTTTGTTGGTTGTGGGGGCAAACTTCCTGACAAATATCACACCCAAAAATCCAATCGCCAATCGCTTGGTGCCATCGTTCCTCAATCGTCCCCCTGTGTTCAATTGTCAGATAACTAATGCATGAACGTGCATCGACAGACCAGGGTGAAATCGCCTTTGTAGGACAAGCGTCAATACATCTCGTACAAGTCCCGCACGGATCGATACCGCCACCATCATGTGTGGATGAGAGTGGTGCTGTTGTAACAATCGCACCCAACATGAGCCAACTCCCAATGCTCTGATCGATGAGAAGTGTATTTTTCCCAATTGCCCCAATGCCAGCAGCAGCTGCACATTCTCTCTCTAAAAGAGGCGCGGTGTCTACACAACTTCGATAGATATATGGATGGTCGCTGCGTTCTCGAAGCGCATCACAAACCGAATGCAATCGCTTCTTCATTACGTTGTGGTAATCTAGACCTCGAGCGTACCTCGCAACTTTTCCAAATCCGAACTGTTGTGATTCATCTTCTCCACTTGCATATCGATCAGCAACGCAGAGTACAGCAACCGCACCATCTACAAGCTCAGTAGGGTTCAATCGCATCGAGACATTTTTTGCGAGCCACCCCATTTCACCATGTTTTCCTGCCTGTAACCATTGTTCGAATTCAGTTGACCACTTCGATTTGTGCGCTGATGTTACGCCTACAAGATTAAATCCATGTTCTTTGCAGAGAGAGATTGCTTGTTGAGTCAGATCCATTTGTATCAATTCAAGTTACAACTCTCGCTGTACGATTTCCAAGTTCGCGTATTCAAGGACAAGATGTTTTGTTCCACTTGGAAATGCAACTGTCACCGTTGAACCACGAGCTCTTCGTAAGACTCGTTGTACCGTACCTATCCCGAATCGCTTATGGCGAACGACTGATCCAAGTGTAATGTCGTTCGTATGCTCAGAGAGCGAAAGTTCAGGAACCTCTTGTGAATCCCACGTGTCAATCGTGGTTTCTTGATGTGTATGTGCACCTCGCATTTCATCCAAGAAACGACTTGGTATCGTCCTCTCCGTCAGCCCTCTCTGTGTCCTTCTTAGTGAGGTAGTCAAATATAAATGTTTCCTCGCTCTTGTTACACCAACGAAGCAAAGTCTTCTTTCTTCTTCCATTTGTGTTTCGTTAAACAACGCGCGAGCGTGTGGAAGAACACCGTCTTCAAGCCCTGCTATTGCGACAAAATCATATTCGAGCCCCTTCGATGCGTGCAATGTCATGAGTGTCACTGCACCAATTCGTGGATCGATCGCATCTGCATCACTCACAAGCGCAACGTGTTCAAGAAATGCGAAGAGTAGTTGCAGCGGTGAGCCCTGCTCTACATTTTCTTTTTGTTCAAAGTCAGATGCCGCCGAAACAAGTTCCTCAAGGTTTTGCAATCGTTCATGATCTTCCTCTGTGCCTATTTTGCTTAAGGACGCTTCTAGCCCAGACTCTCTCACTACTCGCTCTACTAAGTCTGCAAGAGAGGCAGCGGCTGTCATACTTTGAGTGGAATCTGCATCAACTCGCCAACGGGTAACCATGTCGTAGAACATCGTTAGGGATTTGGCAGATCGCGCGGTAAATCCCTGCTCTTTTGAAGCATGTTTCGAAGCGGCGAGTAAGTTGCTTGAGTGCCTCGATGCATATTGCTCGAGTCGAAGGATTGACGTTTTTCCGATTCCCCTTGCAGGGGAATTGATGATGCGACGGAATGCAACATCATCTTTGGGATTGACTAGTAATCGTAAATATGAAAGAGCGTCTTTAATTTCTTTGCGATCATAAAAAGCTGTGCCCCTTGCAACGATGTACGGAACGCCTCCATCACGAAAAGCGTCTTCTAATACACGACTCAGTGCATTCACTCTATAGAGTATTGCCATTTCTTTGTAGGGTATACCGTCGCTATGTAATCTCTTTACTTCCTGAACTATTGCGCTTGCTTCTTCATGCTCACCTTGAAGTGTCACGATGACAGGCTTGTGCCCATCTTCTAAGTCGGTATACAACCGTTTCTCTTTACGCTGTTTGTTATTTGAAATAAGTTGAGATGCTGTCTCAACAATAAATCCAGTACTTCGAAAATTTCGACCAAGTGGTACAACAGTTGCATTTTCATATTGGCTTTCAAAATCCAAAATGTTCGAGATATCTGCTCCACGCCATGCATAAATTGACTGATCTGGATCACCCACAACGCAGATATTCCTGTGCTTTGATGCGATGTGGTCAGCGATTACAAATTGTGTTCTGTTTGTATCTTGGTATTCGTCAATCAGAAGAAATTGATACCGTTGTTGTAATTCGCTTCGCACTTCTGCATCTGAACGCAACAATTTTGCAGTCCACAACAATAGATCATCAAAATCAACTGCGTCGTTTGATCGGAGTATTGATTCGTACGACCGATAGATTTGCGCAATAGTTTTTGAATGAAAATCATCTGCTTCAGCTGAAAATGAAGCAGCGTCGAGGAGTTGATTTTTTGCACCACTGATAACAGATAGAACCGAGGCGGGTTTCCAATTAGATTCACTGAGTTCGCAAGCACGGATAGCTGTTTTTACTGCAGAACGCTGATCAGATGCGTCATAAATTGTAAATGAACGTGTGCCGATGATTCGATCACCCCATGTTCGTAGCGTGCGAGCGCAAAAAGAGTGAAACGTTGAAACAGTAAGTCCGTTTACTCCATGCGTCGTTGGATCAAGTACTGTAAATACACGCTCGCGCATTTCGGTTGCTGCTTTATTTGTAAACGTCAACGCAAGAATATTCCAAGGTGGAATCCCTTGAGCAACGAGGTTGGCGATTCGCTTCGTGACAACTGTTGTCTTCCCAGATCCCGGACCAGCGAGAACCAATAGCGGGCCTTCAACATGTTCAACAGATTTGATTTGGGCTTCTGTTAATCCCTCTGCGATTGCTTCCATGCGTCTCATACGTGCAGTGTACTCACCATTGGAGGTACCCCTTGTTATACGGCAAAAAAGCCCGTTTTGAACAGGGTTGTTGGTTCACTTGACACGATATCCACATCCAATGGGGAGGCCTAGTTGACAAACTCCCTCTCTAACTCCTTGCCCAGTAGATGCTTAGAGACAAATCCAAAGAAGCACAAGATTTTGCGGTTTTGATAGTTACAGACCCAAGATGTGGTAGTACGATAGTCATATGTTGGTTCATCCCGTTGGCTGAACCATTGAGAACAGTGGCAGGACGGAAAAAGCGGAAAATACAGGCTAAAAATGATGGTTGAAGTAAAAAAGTCAGAAAAAAGCAGGGTTTTTAATCTTTTCTGATCTAGGAATATGTCGTTGAGAGATCGCTCAAAACGATGATGTTATAGGACATGGTTGGCGGAACAAAGCAGTAGGTGCAAGGAAGCAAGTTAAGAACAATGAAAATAGCAAGAAGATTTACGACAGCAGATTCAGATGTATGGAGTTCAGTGGAGTGGACGACAAGACCAACAAAAATTACTAATGCCGATGGCTCAATCGTTTTCGAAATGAACGACGCTGAACTTCCAGCGCAGTGGAGCCAACTTGCTTCAGACATCATGGTGAGCAAATACTTTCGTAAGTCAGGCGTCCCTGTGTTCAATGAAGATGGCACACAAGAGGTAGATGCAAAAGGAAAACCAATCACTGGACCTGAACGATCTGCACGACAAGTTATTCACCGCCTCGTCGGTTGTTGGCGTAGTTGGGGCGAATCACACGGGTACTTCGATACACCAGAAGATGGCGAAGCGTTTTATGACGAACTCGTTTGGATGATGTTACATCAAGTCAGCGCGCCCAATAGTCCCCAGTGGTTTAACACAGGATTGAACTGGGCGTACGGCATCACTGGTCCTGCTCAAGGGCACGTTGTAGCAGATCCAGAAACTGGAACGGTTCACCCTGCTCCCGATGCGTACTCTCACCCCCAACCCCACGCATGTTTCATCCAATCCGTCGACGACGATCTCGTTGGCGAGGGTGGCATCATGAATCTTTGGATACGTGAAGCGAGGTTGTTCAAATATGGTTCTGGAACTGGTTCCAATTTCTCTGCGGTACGTGGGAGTGAAGAACCACTTTCTGGTGGAGGAAAATCGAGCGGCTTAATGAGTTTTCTCAAGATTGGTGACCGCGCTGCGGGAGCAATTAAATCTGGCGGGACAACGCGTCGCGCTGCAAAAATGGTTTCCCTTGATGTTGATCACCCAGATATCGAGGAGTTCGTGAACTGGAAAGTCCGCGAAGAGTTAAAGGTTGCTGCACTTGTTGAAGGAATGAAACATCTCTCTGAAGAACAGAAACAACAAGCAAAAAGCCTTAACCTCAACCTCGACTACGACTTTAATGGTGAAGCGTATCAATCTGTCGCGGGTCAAAACTCAAATAACTCGGTACGTCTCTCACACGATTTCTTCGAGGCTGTCGACCGAGACGAAGAATGGAACCTTATTCAACGCACGGACGGTGAAGTTTCTAAAACCATTCCTGCAACAGGACTATGGGATCAGATCTGCAATGCAGCATGGCATTGTGCTGACCCAGGTGTGCAATTTGATTCGACGATTAACGATTGGCATACGTGCCCAAAGAGTGGTCGCATCAACGCCTCAAACCCCTGCAGTGAATACATGTTCCTCGATGACACAGCATGCAACCTTGCATCGCTCAACCTCATACAGTTTTACGACAAAGACAACCGTATCTTTGATATCGATTCGTTTGAACACGCTATCTCGATTTGGACTGTTGTTCTCGAAATCTCTGTTCTCATGGCAGCATTTCCTTCTGAAGATATCGCACACAAAAGTTGGCGCTACCGAACACTCGGTTTAGGCTTCGCCAACCTCGGCGCGATGCTCATGCAAGCAGGTATCCCATACGACAGCGAAGAAGGTAGAGCAGTGGGCGCAGCGATTTCTTCCATTCTCACGGGTCGATCGTATGCCGTCAGCGCAGAAATGGCTGCAGAACACGGCCCCTTCGACGGATTTGCTGACAATTCCAAAGACATGCTCCGCGTTATTCGTAACCATCAACGAGCTGCACAGGGCGTTGCCCGTGATAGTGGTAAGTATGAAAAACTCCGAGTAGCTCCAGTTCCAATTAAGCACGATCTCTTCCTTGAAGGATCGATCAACATCGAAAATGCTGGCGATATCCTCGGCAGAGCAGTGCAGGCGTGGAACGACGCTGTTGATCTTGGTGAACGACATGGGTATCGAAATGCTCAAACAACTGTCATTGCTCCCACAGGAACCATCGGTTTACTGATGGATTGTGACACAACTGGAGTTGAACCAGACTTTGCGCTGACAAAGTTTAAGAAGCTTGCCGGTGGTGGGTATTTTAAAATTGCAAACCAATCCATACATCCAGCCCTACTCGCACTTGGATATTCGAATGAAGAAGCGAGTCGTATTTTAACGTACGTCCTTGGAACACTGAGCCTAGACACGTCAATGCCCGAGAGTTGGATGGAAGATGACAAACAGGTATCTTTCCGAGAGTTCCTCATGGATCGTGGATTTACAAACGATGATCTCTTGGCAGTCCAAGAGACGCTTCCAACAGTCTTCGATATTTCGTTCGCGTTTTCCTCTTGGTCAATACCAGAGCATATTTTAGAAAAATACGACTTACAACGCGAAGATGTTACAAATGACCCCTCTTTTAACGGGCTTCGACTACTGGGGTTAACCGGTGATGAGATTCGTGATCTCAACCGAAATATCTGTGGCAGTGGTACAGTCGAGGGCGCCCCCGGACTCGAAGAAGAGCACTTGGCTGTGTTCGATTGTGCAAGTCGTTGCGGCGAGACTGGAACACGGTTCATCACACCCGAGGGGCACATCCGAATGATGGCTGCATGCCAACCGTTTATTACCGGTGCAATTTCTAAGACGATCAACCTTCCAAATGAAGCGTCTACCGATGACATTGCAAAGTCCTATTGGCTCAGTTGGGAACTTGGTTTGAAATCAAACGCCCTGTATCGTGACGGCTGCAAACTCAGTCAACCGCTCAACACAAAAACAGACGCCACGCTAGAGGAAGATGAGGATGAACTTGACGTTGCCGCTGCTCAAGATGAAGTTGCAAACGAAGTCGTTGTTGCTGCTGGTATGGTTGAAGAAGACCAACCCCGCGTCATTGAGAAAATCGTTGAAAAGATCATCGAAAAACCGATGCGTAAACGACTTCCCGATACTCGCAAAAGTATCACGCACCACTTCAATGTTGCAGGACACGAAGGGTACCTCACGGTGGGCATGTACGATGCTGGAGGTCCGGGCGAACTGTTTATTACGATGTCCAAGGAGGGCTCCACGATTGGTGGCTTAATGGATAGTTTGGGCACTGCTATTAGTGTTGCGTTGCAATATGGTGTACCTGTAGAGAGCCTTGTTACAAAGTTTGCACACCAACGTTTCGAACCCCAAGGTGTCACAGCAAACCGCGATATCCCATTTGCAAAAAGCCTTGTCGATTACATCTTCCGCTGGATGGGCATGCAGTTCATTCACGGATACCGAGAAGAAAATTCCCCACAACGCCCCGCAAATCCTGTAGCAAAGAAAGCAACAGATAAAACAACAACGGATCGAATGACCACTGTCAAGGAGGACACCCAATGGTCAAACACCAACGACACCACACCGAGAATTACTTCTACCCCCAGTACCGATTCCGATCGTTCAAACATGGAGAAGACCGAGAAAGTTTCCCGCACAATTGTGCAAGAAGAAGTTGCTGTGGAAACGACACAGTTCTCAAGCTCAGGAATCGTCACAGAAAGTGTGGCAGTCAAAGCATCTGCACTCAGCCAATCAACCGCAGCGTTGCAAGGCGACGCACCGCCATGTCCTGAGTGTGGGCAAATCACCGTTCGAAATGGAACGTGTTACAAATGTATGAACTGCGGCGCATCGCTTGGTTGCAGTTAATAGAGAAAGGAACACTTGGTAGGGAATGATTGAGATTAGGACAAGGACGACAGGATTTACTCTAGGTGGTGGTAGATGGAACTACCCCACCGCTCCGCTTGAAGATGGAGTGTCAGGCGAAGCACGCTCACCTGAGCAAGTAACTCCTATGCACTTAACTCAATCATTATGTACATCGCCTACGGCTCAAGGATGAACTGAGGCACCTTGTGTGAAGTCTCTGCTCGAGAACTGGCTATGACCAACTCACGCAGGAACAGACTTCTTCTCTTCCCTCCCCCCCGAGACGGACCCACCACCGACTCGGGGGGTTCTTTATATGCCAAAGCACAAATTAATTCACCGAGGGTGAATTAATTCCCGTACACAGTCTGGTACAATCACGCATCTATGGATTTCAC
>JASMLY010000040.1 GCA_030748455.1 Phycisphaerales bacterium
TATTCAAGAGCTCCGTTTCATTACTATCAACCCTGATGCCAACATCAGTATTTCCATATACCACGTTATTGGAAGCATCTGCTTGGTCAAAGGCGTAGATGCCAACCAAGTTGCCATAGACCACATTGCCAATAGCTTGAGAACTACTTCTTATCTCGATACCTGTTCCGGAATGTCCCCAAACACGGTTACCACTCACCAGTGTGGAGTCTAATGCATATATGCCATCATTCCCTTCGTGGATCACATTGCCGCGAACAACACTCCAACTTCGTGCCTCGAGCGTTTCTTGATATCCACCACTCAAATCATTGCCCGTCACAAGTGCGTTATGTACATACATCGTTTCGTTTGAACTTGATGCAGTTGATTGGGTTGCATTGTTACCTGTTACAACCATACCAAACCAATCGTCCACAGGCGAATAGTCTGCACGAAGTTGCGCGGCCCATCGATAATTGTCGTAGAAAGTATTATCACTTACTAAGACACTCACGTTATGTTGTGACTCTGCGTAGGTTCGTGCATACAAACCGTAATCATTGCCGTAGATCGTATTATTGCTGATCACTGCCCAGCGATTTACTGCTGAGGCAGAGTTATCAAAATAATAAATACCGTAATTGTCATTGTTGTACACTTCAGTGCCAGTGATCGTAGCGCTGCCATGAACATTGATACCTGTTGTATTGTTGTAATATAAGCCATCGGTAATCGTAGTAGAACCACCAGTATTGCTTTCAATATAAATGCCATCGCCATCATTATCGTGATATGTTCCTCCAAGAACATTTACGTCTCCACTGAGATTACTGAGATAAACACCACTGTTTGTATTATCAAAGACATGCAAGGCATCAAGGGTTACCGCTGCTGAATCTAGCACGGCAACGCCATGGTATCCGCCGGTTAGTGTCATGTTCGACAAAGTAACACTTGCAGCATTGTCAAACGTAATTAAAGTCTCGCTTGCAACTTCATCGATCAGAGGCGTAACAGTTGCGGTCGATCCTTCAAGGTCAGGGCCGATCAACGAGAAACCGTAATCGTTACCAAATCCAACACCATCGACTGCAGAAACAACGATTGGTTGAATAAGCCCATATGTTCCAGCATCAATGTAAATCTTGTCGCCGTAGCGAAGTTCGAACGCACGAAGCAACGTCGCCAAGTGTGGCTTGGGTGCATCAGGAGTTTTACCAGAGTTTCGAACGTTGCCAATTGCACCGGGCGTGTATTGGTCGTTGTCATTACTTGCATCATCAATGTAATAGTCTGTGCCAATGATGGGTGTCACAAACGATTCTCGTGAACGATCCATCGACATGACATCGCCATTGATAGTGACTTGTAAACGCAGCCCTTCGGTGCCAGCAGCGATACCGCTCATCGTTGGCCACCATGTTTCAAGTGGATCACCTGATTGATCAAAGATGCCGTCATCTGGCGTTGCGCCTGTAATGGTAGCAACAACAACTGGCCCTTCAACCGTATCTTGGATGAGTTCGATCTTTACGGGAAGACCGTTCGTATTCCCAACAGAGTCCCATGTAATGATGTGAGGTACTTCAAGTCCCCAGTCTAAATACATGTCAGGACTTCGAAGCACGATGCGTGGTGCACCATCAACTCGATTACTGTCAAGCGCTGAATTTCCAAAAGCACCCTGATCTGTGAGTTCGCCATCGGGAGTAAGAGTCACAAAAGCATTGTCAAGAATAACATCGTTTGGAGTACCTTCAACACGGGTGCCCTCAAAACGAATTTGTACAGTTCGGGTTCCAGTAGGCAAACGGAAACGATCTCGCAAGCCTTCCCATGTAGTAATTGTGCCATCTGCATCCACAATACGGGAATCTTGCATTGCACCGTTGACATCTGGCACGAGGAGTACCTGTCCACCAGCATCAAGTGCTGTGATCATCACTCTGCCAATATCACCATCGGTTGTTCGCATGCGTCCTCCGAAGGAGAGCATCATGCCGCCATCTAATTGTCCAGTTGTAAAGCCCGCTGCAAGTAAATCAATCGTTTGCTGGGCGTAACTTGTAATGTCAGTACCAGAAGTAAAATACGAATCGCTATCGAACGCTGCAACTGCAGAAGCTGTTCCTGCTTCCGCACTCACTTCCCAACCAGTGAGACCATCTTCAAAACTACCGTTTGTGAGGAGGTTCGTGACGTAATCAAGCCTACCTAGATCAATCGATGAATCGCCGCTATCGACTGCCGGGCTTGTGAATCGCACACCTGCTGCTGCACCGAGTAAACGAAGGTCGCCGTTACCGCGGTTTTCGAATTGTGGTTGTGACCACGCTTCGTCAATCTCACTTAAACCGATTGAATGCATTTCATCACCTGCAACTTCGGCTTGGAACTCAAGCAGGTCTGTGTATTCCCGGCTCCAGAACAAGACAGTGCCCTCGCCACTTGCGTGTAATGTATTGAAATCACTTGCAAATTCATTCACACTGTCGCTTGCAACATAAAGTGCGTAACCCGATTCAACCCATACTATATTATTGAAGATGCGAGTACCATTGGAACTACTGATGACTCGGATGCCGTCAGCGTCTGGCTCGTACATTGTGTTACCCACAATGTGTACACCATCAACTTGTTGGACGTTGATTGCAACTGATGCGTGATTGAGGAATATATTTTGTACGACTTGCAGCTCATCAGTTGCTAGCACACCAGTGATATTTTCAACGAAGCGATTTCGTTGTACGATTCCGTTCATATCAACACCAACGACGTTTCCGTCGATGATATTTGCATTTTCAATATTTATATGACCTGCAATACCAGTGCCTGCGATACCAACAGCGTTTTGCGTAATGATTTGACCAATAATCCGGCCGTTACTGAGTGCTACGCCTACTTGATTATTTGCAATTGTGTTTGGAGCACTCTCGCCAACAAAACCGAAGGCGGCACTTTCATCAAAGACACTCACGGTGACGCCTGTCGTGTTCGAATGAATTGTATTGTTGCGTAACGTCGCAGAAGCGTTGTACGCAACACCAACTGTCGCGTTCTCGATTTCGTTGTGTTCAACTATTCCGGTGAATGCAGCGTCGATATTGATACCTGTATTGCCACCATTAATCGTGTTGTTTGCAATCCTGCCACTCCAGTTACTTTGGACATCAATTCCTAAGTCTGTAGGTGTCATCATGACATCGTGGACAAGTAGGTTTGTGGCAGCGTCAAGCGTGAGCGCAGTTGCGCCTTGCAAGGTCGCTCTTCGTATTTCAGCACCATCTACATTTCCGTTAACTACCACGCCACCAAAAACGCCGCCGTCAAGTAGTACGCCGCTACCACCTGTAAGTGTGGTTACTCCAGAAACAACTACGTCGCGTAACGTAAGATCTATTGTATTATCAGCCGAAAGTGTTCCTGTTACTTGTAGTGCATCGAGAATAACGTTGTCTGCACCATCTAGAGTAATATCACCAACAAGGTTAGCACCTGTTGCGATGAGATGCACGCCATTGTGCGCAGATGTCAGTGCAAGAGATTCATTCCACGCACCTGCTTCAAGGACAATCACATCGCCTGCTTGCAGTGTGCCGCTGTCTAATAGCGTTTGAATTGAACTTCCAATTGCAAGTTCGTGTGTTGTTGCGATATCGATCTTATTCGAGATCACGTTCACTGCCATCGCCGATCCATCACCATTCTGAATTGCTGCGATGGCATGGCCATCACCATCAATAACATACGAAACATCTGCTACTGCTGCAGCAGAACCAACGATACCTGTTGTCATATCACTTGCAAGATCGGTTACAAATTTACTTCCATTCCATCGTTGCCGCTGGATGACTTCTGATGCATCAAGATCGCGGGCAGTCCAGAGAATGTCCATCTCACCAACACCTGAATTGGAACTGGCAAGATGTACGCTGTGCGCTTCAATTGTTTCCGATGAAAGTGCATCGCCAGATTTAAGATCACTCCAAACTCCACTAGAGTAATGGGTGCCATAAACACTTTCGGGTGCGTCGACCCCAGCTAGCCAAGCGACTGTGACATCGATTCCAAGCATCGCAACTGTTGGATTTGATGCGGTTGTTGTTCCTGCAAGACCATCACCCGAAGCTGAGCCCGCCAGTTCAATCCACGCTGCACCATCCCACTGCTTGAGGAAAACACTGCCATTCGTTTCCCAAGTAAGAACAATTTCTGTTCCGTTTCCTGCAAGAGTGAACGAATTGACATCTTTGACTGCATTGCTGACACCACCAGCATTGTCACTACCTGCACCAATTGATTGCCATACGCCGCCCACAAGTTGGCGAATGTAAAGTTGCACTGTTCCACTGCTATCATCCAACCAAGCAGCAGCATTCGTTGTGCCAAACTCAGTTATTTGCGAATCAGACGCAACACCAGAGTTGTCCACAACAAGTTGATTCCATGAAGTTGTTGTTTCGTTATATTCCGAAGAATAAATATCAGTAGAAGCACCATTGGTCTGCGTCCATGAAACAATTGGAGCGCCTGCATTGGTCACACTAATAGAAACATCACGTGCATCTTCAACAGTATTGCTTATGCCTCCACCAGTTGTAGATCCACCGAGTTCACTCCAAGTGCCCTCGCTGTAAGCCGCCACATAGACTTGCCTACTGCCGCTTCGCAAATCAATCCACGCCGCGTACACAGTGCCATCTGTTGCTACTGCAATTGCAGGTTCATTTGCAAAGACAGATGATGAAGCAAGCCCACCAGAGAGATCTGCGCCGGATAACCCAGACCATCTTGAGCGTCCTTCCATGCCTTCTGCGAGTTGCGTAGTAGCAAAGGTTATTGCTTCTTTAACGATTACAGTTGGGTTAGGCGTGGGTGCTGGAGGGATAAAGTCATCTGGATTAACACCTTCACCAGTTCCATAATTAATAATATTTTCTGAACCACCGCCGTGGTTGATGTAATCGTCACCGCCTTCACCAACAAGAATATCGTTCCCTGCGTTACCGAACAATTGGTCACCGCCAGAGGATGCATCGTCGATGTTCGTGCCGTAATCACCATAGAGGTAATCAATTTCAAGGATATTGTCTGATGGGCTATCATCAAACCCATAGATCAAGTCATGATCGGCACCTCCGAGTAAAACGTCAGTACCAGCATTGCCCAAAATGGTGTCATCACCGAAACCACCTTCGATCACATCATCACCAAGGTTGCCTTCAAGTCGATCATTACCACCGTTCCCGAAGATGTGATCGCTGCCAATGCCACCGTCAGCGAAATCTGCGCCATCATCTGAACCATGAAGCACATCGTCACCCGCCTCGCCAAAGAGTTGATCACCCACACCGCCGCCACCATAGATCACATCATTTCCGTTACCACCATAGAGGAAGTCGGCATCTTCACCACCATCAAGGGTGTCGTCACCTTCGCCACCGAGGACTTCATCGATACCCCCTTGTGCATACACCGTGTCGTTGCCTGTGCCACCATCAATTTTGTCATCACCATAGTGTGAACCGTATATCAGATCGTCACCTGCACCACCCTTTAAATCATCGTTGGTACCAGTACCTGCGCGGAGTTCATCATTGCCAAGTCCGCCCTCAATGCGGTCGGTTCCACTACCACCATCAAGAAGATCTTCGCCAACTGAGCCAAATAGCGCGTCGTTCCCATCAACTCCTAGCACAATATCGTCACCATCACCTCCGTTGATCGTGTCGTCACCAGCATCACCCGAGAGTATGTCGTTGCCTAGCTCGCCAAAAATAGAATCATCACCAGATCCACCAAGAATACAATCATCATCGCCTTCAACAGCAGATTCTTGGAAGAACAGGTTGCTTGGAATAATATCCCATGCCCCCTGATCAATCATCCAAGCGAGGCGTAATTCATGCGAACCTGTTCTCTCGAAGTAATCAACGCGAATTTCATGAAGCCCAACTTCAAGATCCACTTCTCCATACATCTCGATGGGTTCGTGTGTGCCATCGTTATCAATCAACAACTCGCCATCTATATATAGTTTAGAACCATCATCGCTTGAAAGGGCGAATGTTTTTGTGCCAGGGATATCAATCTGGATATATCCGTGTATGCGGACACCAACTTTGTCTGACATCCCGCTACCAAAAACATTGCCGTAACTAAGTTCTTCATTGATGTTGCCGATCGTGTCTTGGAAAAACGGCGTCATATTGTTGAAATTTGGAATGGCAGCAACATCGCCAATTGCATAATACGAAACAGCTAAACCGGGCATGACGTACCGTGTGATATCACCCTCGCCCATCAAAATGTCGTTTCCATCTCCGCCATCAATTCGATCTGAACCTAAGTTGCCTTCGATCATGTCATCGCCAGCATCGCCAGCAAGTACGTCGTGACCTTGACCGCCGTAAATTGTGTCTGCGCCTTCTCCACCAGAAATCCAATCATTTCCGCTGCCACCACTGATTTGATCGTCACCCGCGTCACCGAAAATGCGATCCTCGCCGTAAGACAAACCTGTTGGATCTCCACCGTAAATCGTGTCGTTGTCATCTCCACCACGGATGATGTCATTTCCACTGTTCCCCTCGATTGAATCATTCCCTGCACGCCCATCAATGAAATCACCACCACCGCCGCCAAAGATGATGTCATCGCCGTCGTCACCAAACAAACGGTCGCGTCCGTCATTTCCAAGGATCGTGTCATTACCTTCGTTACCGTAGATTAGGTCATCATCGCCGTTGCCTTCGATTACATCATTACCAAGGCCACCGTAGATAATATCTTCACCTGCAGAGCCGTAGATTGTGTCATCATCATCTTCACCGAAGATGACATCGATGCCATCGTTACCATCGATCGTGTCATTGCCACTTCCACCAAAAAGAAGATCCTCGCCGTCATTTCCGGAAAGGGTATCTTTTTCCGTTCCGCCATATAACTCATCGTTGCCATTATTGCCAGAGAGCGTGTCATCACCCGCGTCCCCATAGAGATAATCATCTCCATCATTACCATAGAGTTGATCATTCCCACCGTTACCGTTCAACGTGTCGTTGTCAACGCCACCATATAGAATGTCATTATCCGTGCTTCCTTGAAGAGAATCTTCACCTGCATCACCGTACAGGATGTCGTCTCCTGAATCACCAGTGAGTGTGTCATTGCCGTCGTTACCGTGCAACTCATCGTCATCATCACCACCATGGAGTTCGTCATCGCCCGCTTGACCGTAAAGCGTGTCATCCCCACCGTCGCCATATAACACATCACGACCAGCATCATCATCACTGGTGTCTGCAGCATGACCATACAACGTGTCGCTGTCTGCTTCTCCGTTCAACATGTCATCTCCACCATTGCCTGAAAGGACATCGTCGCCCGTGCCACCATACAACGTGTCATCTCCAGCGTTACCTGAAAGGACATCGTTGCCTGCATCGCCATAGAGTGTATCTACAGCTCCATCATCATCGCTTGTGTCAAGAGCATGACCGTAGAGTGTGTCAGTAGCATCACCTCCATGAAGTTCATCGTTTCCTGCATTGCCAGACAATGTGTCATTGCCACCTTCGCCATAAAGTAAGTCTGAGGCACCATCATCATTGCCTGTTTCAATAGCGTGACCATATAAAGTATCGTTGCCCTCGCCACCATAGAGAGTATCTGCTCCGGCGTTACCAAAGAGAACATCGCTACCATCGTCGCCATAGATCACATCAACGCCACCATCATCATTTGCTGTTGCAACAGCGTGACCGTATATGGTGTCATTGTTATCGCCACCATGGAGTTCATCGTCGCCACCATTACCGCTGATCGTGTCACTCCCAGCACCTCCCCAAATAGTATCAGCTGCGCCATCATCATCGCTTGTGATCAACGCATGACCGTAGAGTACGTCATCACCCTTACCACCCCAAAGTGAGTCAGCACCCATATCTCCTGAAAGCGTATCGTTTCCTTCTTCGCCAGAAAGTGAATCAGCAGCGCCATCGTCATCCGAAGTGTTGAGATCGTGACCATACAGTGTATCGTTGCCGTTACCACCGTAGAGTATGTCGCTGCCACCTTGCCCCATCAACGTATCGTTGTCTGCACCACCAATGAGAGTATCAGTGCTTCCATCATCAGCGCTTGTATCTTCTGCATGACCATAGAGTGTGTCATTACCGTCGCCACCACGAAGAGTGTCTTGGCCCGATTGACCACTAAGTATGTCATCATCAGCACCGCCGTTTAAGGTGTCATCGCCAGAGCCGCCAAACATGGTGTCATCGCCGCCTTCACCATCAAGTTCATCATTGCCAGCCTGTCCATAAAGGATGTCATTCCCCGCATTACCAAAGAGGAAATCGTCAGCACCATCATCACCTGATGCGCCATCAGCGTGTCCCCAAAGTATGTCTTGATCATCGCCACCAAGGAGCTCATCGCTGCCACCATGCCCCGAAATTGAATCATCACCAGCGCCGCCATCAGCATAGTCATTGCCGCCACCACCATGAATCACATCATTATTTTCTTCACCGTACATCCTGTCCGCTGCGTTGTCATCGCCTGCAGTATTAGCTGCATAGCCATATAAGATGTCTTCAGCAGTGCCACCGTAGAGAATATCGGCACCAAGACCACCTGAAATTGTGTCATCACCAGCAAAACCGTAAATCGTGTCATTCCCACTACCGCCTGTGAGGGTATCGCTAACTTCTGAGCCTTCGATATAGTCACTACCCGAACCACCATCAAACGTCAGCGAGTTATAGAGATCAGATGTTTCAATGCGATCATTGCCACCGGCGCCATCGCCAATGATCTCGGTCACTCCCGTATAGGTTGTCAAAACGCCAGCATATCCAACTTGAACCGTCCCACTGCCACTTCCTGTAAGCGTAAATGTTTCATCTTCGGAACCATCAACACCTTCTTCGCCTCGAAGATCGGCACGTGTACCCATGTTCAGATAGAGCGTGCTGCCGTTGAGTTCGGCTAGTGTATATTCTGGAGGTGTATCAACAGTACCTTCTGGACCAAATTCAAACAGGGTAAAACTGAACAACTCTTCGCGCCACCATTCTATCCAGAAAGCTTCAAAATAGGCATATGCATAGGCCTCAACGGATCCAGAAACTTCGAACAAATTCCAAATACCACCGGAGTTGTACAGACTTGCGAACTCATCTCCACGGATTTTGCCATCTTCAATGACATCAACCAAGTCAAGGTTCACAATGCCCCTAATTCCACCACCACCGCCTGCTTTACCAACACCAAATCCTAGATTTATATCAAGCTCCAAGTAAAGAGTTACAGTAATTTCGGGAGTATCCTGAGTGCTGCCACCATGGGTATCTGCGATGAAAAACCCATCGAGTAACGCCGAAGCATCTGTGTAATCACTTGCCGCAAAGTTCTGTAAACCAAGGGTGTCATACCCAAAGCCTAAATTAATGGCTAATCCAATTCCACCCGTAAAATCTAGGTTGATGCCAACACTATACGTTTCACCCCAAAATGAGAACGAAAATCCCCAAATTGGTATTGTCTGGGTGTACGAATAATTGAAGTCAAAGGTCGGCATATCATACTGGAAGAGTGTCGGCGTTCCTCCAAGGAACAAACTGAACGCTTCACCAAAGTCAAGAATCGGGAACGAAAAGCCGCCTTCAACTGTCTGCATTTGCGAGCCAAAGGCAGCAGCAGTTCCGCCAAGACCAGAGATCTGTGTATAAATGTTTTCCGGATCGTCAAAAGTCGCATCACCCACAGTCGGATCAAAATTTGGATCAGTAATATTCGCTCCACTGAACGTGTAACTGCCAAGATCAATACCCCAGTTTTCAGAACCATTCAAACTATCAACAAGATCCATCAGGTCATAGATGTCATCCATGGCATTAAAGAACTGCCCGACTGAAGGGTATTCGCTGCTGACAATTTGCAGCAGTGTGATATCTGTCCATGGAATCGTATAAGTCAGGGCATCTCGTAACGGCTCAAGTGGCTCAAGCAATGTTTTAATGTCACCCAAAATGCCACCGGCGAAGTCGCTAATAAACTCGCCAAAGTCCATCGTGATATCTGTAAAACCGAGCGTTCGGCTGTTTTCATCTGTAAAGTCTTCAATGTATACGAAGTTTGTCGTCATAGAAGGCATTGCAATGTCAACACCACTGCTTCCAGCCGTCAAGGTCATCAGAAGATCAATTTCGATCTCACCTGTGAAGTCTGCGTTAAATGTTCCCGAGGCACCGATCATTTCTGAAATAGTCAAAATGTCATCGCCACCACCGCCAATATCAATCGCGATCCCCGCACTCGCGTGCGTTGCGTGCCCATTACCGTTGTGATCACCATCTTCAACGGAAAGAGCAAAGAATCCAAGGGCGTTCGCAGAGCCATCTAACCCCGGAGTCGTTATGGAAATGTCGAGTGTAAGTTCTTCTGCAGCCCCTGTCTTGATGTAAACACCATCATCTACAGTGATGCCAATACCCATTTCAAAAGCGAAATCGATACCGATAACCAAGTCACCTTCAAGGTTAAAATCAAATCCTGGCAGACCTAAATCTGAGGCAAGAGGGAAATCGACAACATCAATATGGCGTGCAAGTTGAGGATTCCACTCGTAGCCAATGAGTTCGTCTGAACCGTTTCTGACTTCTTCAAGCCCAATATCAGCTTCATCAATCACCCCATCGCCGTTTGCGTCGCCCAAGATATTGAGCCCATCTATCTCTGCTGTCCCATCACCATCGACATCGAGTCCCTCAGAACCAAGTAGATTGAACAGTGCGGTTGTGACTGTGTCAGCAGTAAACACATCTTCGAGGAAGTCCGTCAGTGGCGTGATGATATCGCTTCGCAAATCGCTCATTGCGTTGACTGCATCTTGGAGGCTATTGCCGATCAGAGGAATATCGTACTGCTCAAGAACTTCGTCAATTTGATCTTCAAGAAGCGTGAGAAGATACTCAATCCCATCAACAATTGCACCAACGTTATCTAATATGCTAAATCCATCAAGTAGATCATCGAGGCTTGGGTATTCTGTGAGCTCAGCGCTTAAGGGATTCAATGCAATTTCAAAGGCAAGCGATCCAATACTGTTTCCTTCTGTTGGGAAGTACATTGGCAGATCGCCATGGATGTGACCGTTGACGAATGGATCAAGTCTTGACAGCGGGCTTTCGCTGTCAAAATACCATCTGCCATCACCCGCATCTGTGTCCATTCGAACGCCTAGTTCTGCAGGGGAGTTCATGTCATCATGTGAAAAACCGATGCCAGCATTTCCATCAACAATGAAGACCCCTAGAGGGCCAAGTGCAACAGAAAAATCAACGTTTTCAGCACTTGCAAGCAGATATCCGGTGAGATCAGAACTGTCTGCAATGAAGAACTTCGGTGAAGAAGGCGTTGTTAAATCAAAGCCAAACTCAAGATTGAGTTCAGCACTTGCCGTAATTGAAACGTTGCCAGAGCTTTCAACACCAGCTGCGAGTTGACCCAGTGCTTCCCAGCCGCCTGCTGCTCCAGAAAGTAGTTCTGTGAAATCAATATTGAACGGCACGTCATCGTAGGCAACGGCGTAGGAATGGTTGATAGTAAACGTAAATATTTGACTGATTTGATCAAGAGCAATATCTACAATGTCATCAACAGAGGGTAGATCAAAGGCAGTGGTAAGCACATCGTTGAGAACCGCTTCCATACCCTCGAAAGAAAGATCGCCCGTTCCTTCAAACGCTGTAATCGCGTCTGAAAAACGCTCGACAAATGTCAAAATCTCGCGAGCACTGACGTTGATCATTGGCAATTCAAGGTCGAGATATTCCGACCCACCGAACGAATCAATGATGCTCGCGATATCACCTAGCCCAGTAAAAATGTCCGAAATTTCAAAGTTTTGGAAGGCAGCAAGGGCATCGTCAAAACCTGATAGATCAAAGACAATGTTGTTTAAATCGTTGATATCTGGAATTGCAATTTCGATTGTTGGGTCACCAGAAATCGCGCCAAATACACCCGCATCAACGGTAACTCCGCCAAAATGTGCGTCCATCGATCCGGATGTGACAGGTGTTCCTATCGAGTAATTGCCTGCGAAAACATCGGTCAAAGATGTGAAGGCAGAGCCTCCTGCGAGGCTTACATTCATTGATGCTTCAGCGTGGATATGAGAATCCGAGATGCCATCACCATCGAGATCAGTCAATTCAATTGAGAGACCACCAATTTTTGCACTCGCGTTAAAATTCGCATCCGCGGCAATGTTTGCTTCAAATGAAGCGTCACCGAGCAAGACTCGATCGAGGATGGATGCTTGTTCTTCGCCCTCTGCTGGTGGAGCAAGACTGATTCCAAGCACAATTGCCATGGCGACATCACCGCTGACTGTTGCAGATGCATCGGTGTGGAATTCACCCCAAATGGCATCTTCAAAGTCGAGGTCGATTTCAACCGTTGGGGCATCCACGCCCGTAGGTAGTGCCGCTGTAAACTCGAGGGAGACGAGTACACGGTTCGTTGCGGCGTCGTAGGTAATCGCATTGGTCCCTGCAATATTGCTATCGATGAGGGCTTGTGCGAATAGTTGCAGGGAGCCATAGGGATCATCGCCTGCCGCTTCAAGTGCATCAATGACTTCTACTACTGCATCGTTAAATTGCTCACCAAGTTCGATCGCTTCACCGACAGTGGTACCACCGGTTCCTGGAATTTCTAGATCGAGCCAATCAACGCCAAGAGATTGAAGGAGAGAAGTGACGTGATTGAGCATGACACTGAGGTCGCCGGAAGAGAGATTTTCAAAGTTTGTCAGCGTATCCCACGCATCACCAAAATCGATCGTGACAGTTTCTTGAAAGACATCGCCACTGTAAAGAACAAACTCAGATCCGCCTGGTAACACGGCTGCTCCATTGATGGTCACAGTCACTGGAAGCGTTGCATTAAACTCGTGGTTCGTAGCAATCTGTGCAGTAATATCCTGTGTATCACCGCCTAAGGCTGAAAGCAATTCGCTACCTGTTATGTTCCCAGCAGCGTCACCATCTGGGTTTTGGAATGCAAGATCAAGGCCTACATCTACACTCAATTCACCCCCAGCAACAGCCACATCCACGATATGGAATGCAGCGTCTAGATCAAGTCCTGTTGCCCCGATATTTGCAGCAGCTTGCATACCATCAACCCTGAGAAAGAATGCGTCAGCGCTTGGAATTCCCTCTGTAAGATCAACACCGATTGAGATGTCAGCATTGAATGCAATGGCTGCTGCAAGTGAGAGATCACCAGAAAATTCAAAACCGGTGGATGACACATCTGGTAAAAAGATCGGGATGTCGATCGTACGTACTGCTGCAAATTGCAGGTCTACACGATACTCATTTTCGAGTTCATCAAGACCTCCGAGTACTTCCTCCCAATTGAATAACACGTCCCCACCTGGAGGTACAAAATCATTTAACGCAGTAACGAGCCCATCGGTGTCTACTTCTTCTAGGTCAAAATATTCGAGAATGGGTGTTTGAACATACTCCACAAAGAGTTGCATTGGATCTGCAATTGCACCGAGTGCAAACTCGCCCATTTCAAGAACACCATCTGCATTGGTATCGACCCATTCACCAAGACCTGCAAGTGGATCTATAAATAGATCACTATCCTGCAGTTCCTCTACAAACTCAATAAAGGTTTCGAGACCATCGATGAGTAGTTGTTGCTCATCTTCTGAAATAATGGAATTGATGAACCCACCAATGCGATCTTCATCACCCTCGCCATCTTCATCTCCCCCGCTAGAATCATCATCTTCTGAGTCACCTCCGCTAGATTCTCCCTCACCACCAGAATCGTCGCCGCTCGAGTCGCCACCAGAATCATCATCGCTCGAATCGCCACTCGCATCATCTTCACCAGAGTCCTCTTGGCTATCGAGTAAATCGAACGCAACGACTGTGTAATTATTGACGTTGTCAAGTTCTTCAAGGCGATCCCACCGATCGGTAAAGAAAATCAGATACCCATCTTGGGTAATTTCATCTGAAAGTTGGGCGCTACGAATGACATCGTAGGACTCACCAACATCTAACCCCTGAGATCCAGACCATTGCGATGAAAGGTAGACATCACTGTCATCAGGTGTTTGATCCTGAGAATAAACCACCCAGTCGTGCCAACCATTTCCACCTGCGTCGCCAACACCAATGTTTGTCACAGTCCATGAAAGGTCAATCCAATCTCCACTGTTCGCTTCAAAAATTGTTGGTGAAACATCAATGGCAAGATCAACACCTTCTTCGCTTGGTTCGTCGTTTGTGTTTTCTGTTGAATCAGTTCCTGAACTTTCATCATTCGATTCAGGAATATCTATTTCCTCATACAAATCTTCAAGTGAACCGAAGAGGTCTTCGAATGGAGTACTTGTCGAATCGGTTGCTCCTATTGAGGGAGGAGGGCTCATTGGTTTCGCTGCGTGCGTGAGATCACGATTGAGTTGAATTGGATTCGTTTGTGGTCGAGAATCTTGCAAAACAAAAACAGGTTTTGCATCGCGAACTGCGCTTGAGATTTTTTGAGATGGCTTGTGCCCCGAAGCTGAAACAGAAGAAGGTTTGTGATCGTACCGGTCTTGATCGAAGAGTAGCGAGTCCGCTAAAAGTGATTGTTGAAATAGAGTTGGTCCATAATCACTTGGACCAATGTCAGCCATTGGTGCAAGATCAGCAGACAACAGCACGCGTTGTTCTAGCCGTTCAAATTGTGGACGAGTTCTCTCTCTATCGTTCACATTTTCTCTCCATTCTCATCTGCCAGAAACTACAAAATGCTGGCAACAAACCTCTTCTAGCGATTCAGTCTAAACGATTTATTTCAATAGACAAGGAATTTACATGAAAAAATAGAGAAAACACGACCCTTTTGTCTGTACATTACCCAGTTTTCCACCCATGTTGCAATAGACCCTGCCCCAACGAACGATGAACTCAACGCCTTTTTTCACAACGCTTTACGGATTTGAAAGAGACAATTCCTTTAGATCTCGTTGTTGCGAAAGACCTCTCAAGCGTAGTGCTGCGTTGTGTTAACGGCCAAGCCCAGCAAAGCCGAGCGCTTCGTCGAGCCAAGTATCTGATTTCAAAACACCAACGCGACGGCGGAGTGCGATACCTGATGCTTTGGATTGCGCCTTTGCCATAGCGTTGGTAAGCCGATCAAGTGTGCCATCGGGTGAACCGAATCTGCACAGGACTTCATCTTCACGACATACGAATGCCCGAGCTGAACCAGCATCGCCTTGCCTTCCTGCTCTACCATAAAACTGACGGTCTATTCTTGCCGCTTCATGTTTTTCAGTAATGATGACGTGCATCCCACCGTTTGTAGCAACACCATCTGCAAGTGTAATATCCGTCCCCCGCCCTGCCATGTTTGTCGCGATGGTGATATGCGAAGCTGCGCCTGCACCTTGAATGATTCTTGCCTCTTCGTCATGACGCGTTGCGTTCAACAGTTCGTGAGGTCGACCAATTGTTTGCAACGCATTGCTCAGTTGCACACTCTCTTCAACAGAGCGGACACCAACAAGAACTGGCCTTCCCGAATCTGCAACGTCAACAACTTCACCGAGTACTGCTTTGAGTTTTTCTTCTTTTGTTTCGAAACATAGATCGGGAAGTTGTTCCCGAATGCACGGTCGATGCGATGGAATGACAACTACAGCGGTTTCGTACACATTCCAAAACTCATCGATTGATTCTTGAGCCGTTCCAGTCATTCCACACAAGTGATCATACGAACGGAAGAACCGCTGAAAACTAACTCGCGCGATAGTGTCCTTCGAAGATTGAATCTCTAACCCTTCTTTTGCTTCAACTGCTTGGTGCAACCCATCTCGCCACGATCGATCTGGCATCAACCGACCAGTAAACTCATCAACAATGACTACTTTTTCATCATCAACGACATAATTTGTTCCCTCTTCGTACATCTCTCTTGCAGTTATGGCTTGGGTAATCAGTTCTTCACGGCGGCGACGCCCTCGCCAAACACCTTCGAGTGAGTCACAAAGTTGGTCAAGTTTCTCAACCCCAGCTTCTGTCATATTGATTTCTCGGTACCGCTCGTCAATCGTAAAGTCATCACTAATACAAAATGATCGTGCAAGTTCTGCGGCCTGTTGGTAGAGGGCTGCCTCGACGTGCCCCCCTTGAGAAGAAATAATCAACGGTGTCACTGCTTCATCAATAAGTACACTGTCAGCTTCATCAACAATGACATGTGATAACCCTCGCTGCAATACACGATCGAAATGACCATCACCACCGATGATTGAATCAATGAGTGTTGGAACTAACCCCGGTGTGCTTCGAACAACAAGACAGTCTCGCAGAAAATCTGCTGCAAGTTCTTTACTTGAAGCATACGTTACGTCTTTGGCATACGAAATCTTTCGCTCATCTGGTGTAGTTTCATGTACAACACTCCCTACTGTCACCCCACACATTGCATAAATTGTTCCCATCCACTTCGCATCTCGACTTGAAAGATAATCATTCACAGTAACAACATGACAGCCATCACCTTTCCAACCAGCGAACATCGCGGGCAGCGTTGCCGTGATCGTTTTGCCTTCACCTGTTGCCATTTCAATAATGGTGCCATCAATCATTGCTAGACCGCCAGCGATTTGTTCAAGGTGAGGAGTTAGGTGCATCGTTCGGCGTACCGATTCCGCCCAAAGGGATGCACCATGCAAACGGTCTTCTGGAAATTCTTTACCTGTACGGTACCGTTCACGAATCTCACTGCAACTTGAACGAATAAACGAATCGGTTTCTTTTTCTAACAGTTGCGCATGGTCTTGCACTTGCAGCGCTTCTTCAATGTAGCGTTTCGTTTTTGGGCGGAACTTAGAAAACCACCCGACCGTTCTCCACCACGTCGCGTCCAACCCGCGAAGCTGCCTTGGTTTCATCTGCAAACGCCCGAATAATTTCCACGATTCTATATTTCGTGCCATACTTAGAAACGCAATCGCTTCTGCACAACTTGCCGTAAGAACCGCCAGACTTGTGAGCCAAGCGATCGATGTTTCAATTCGAACCGAACCGCAACGCGTTGTCCTGGCAAATACGCAACATCTTGGTCAAGATGAATCCAGATTTCAAACACTGCGTCAATGAGTTTTCCACCACGAACATCTGAAGGGTCAAGCATAGCCTCCCCACCAGCAGCTGTACCAAGCACTGCTGAGGGTAACTCATCGCTACCAGCTGGAACGATGCGTTCAATTTCACCATAGGAAAACTTACTTGGATTTCCTGCGAGCCGCATCTCTACGATCTCACTGCCCTCTTTAATAATCAATGCAGCTGTACGCTGATCTGCAATTGCACGAACGACAAGGGACGTGTCATCAACAACAAGCCCAAGTGAATCACCTTGGCTAAAAACCGCACCATCTCTTCGCAAATTCTCAGAAGGAATCCAAACACCATCAATTGGTGATCGCACTTGTAATGATTGCATTCGTTCAAGCACCCACGCTTGTTGTCGTTTGGTTGCATCGACCATGCGAGATAGTGGTGCAACACTTGCAAACGCATCACGCATCGCGATTGACTTTTGGGTTTGCAGTCGTACAAGATCTGCTGAAACAATAGCAAGTTTCGCTTCTTCATCTTTGCTTGTTGCAGAAAGCAAGATATCTTCTTCTTTCGAAACACGTGTACCTGCAGAGAGTAGTGAGTCTACCGTCCCAGTTGCAATTGAGAACACTGAAACACGGTTTTCAGATTCTACGACCCCTTCTCCACGTACATGATCTGGAAGAGGCAATATGCCTACGAGAATAATGAGGGCAATAGTTGCCGAGGCTGTGACTAAAATCGCACGAGGTCGGCATCGATCTAGATCTGGGCTTGAGGTCAGGTAATGAATAAACTTCCCCGTTGGAATGAAAATCCAAGTAATGCATGCATACACAACGAGTAACACTGCTGCAATTGGAAGAAGTGATGCAAGAAACAACATAATCATTGCGTAGATAAACACTCTGTAAAGACCCGAGGTGATTGCGTAGATCATCAACCATGTTTTTTCACTTTTGGATTCAGTCACATCGATCACTCTATGCACACCTAGAACGTTCTTTCGAAGAACATTTCGAACGTGAGTTCGAGCTCGAGTGGCTAGGTTTGGTATCTCAAGAAGATCGCAGAGGATGTAATACCCGTCATACCGAAGCAATGGGTTGCCATTAAACAAAATTGTTGAAACGCCCGCAACAAACATCAGGTTGTAACAAAAAGCATTAATGCCTGTAAGTGGATCTGTACAAGCCCAAATGATCGCGGCGATGGATGCAACAACCATTTCCATCATCATCCCCGCCGTTCCTACAACGACACGCCCAGCTTTTGAACGAAGCGCCCAAGCGCTACTCGCATCAACGTACGGAACTGGAATAAAGACAAGAAACATGATGCCAATTGCATGCACTTCTCCACCCGCGCCTTCACGGTGACCAAAAACTTTACAAGAAAAAGCGTGACCTGCTTCGTGTAACACTTTAATCAATACGAAAGCCAAATATAAAAATGGCAAGTTGTTTGGAGTCATGATTCCGGAAAAGCCAGAAGAAAGACTGTTTGAACTTGCAATGAGCGCAACGATGCCTGCTGCCATCATGAACAACAATGCAATCGCCCCACTTCGTGTAAAGAACCTTTGAACCAGATAAGACCAGCGATTCAATAAAAGATCTGGGTCGTAGAGAGGGATGCGGATAAAGAGCACACTTGCAAGTTTGCCGCGTACCTCTTTCGATTTTCTCTTGGCATACCGTTCAAACAACGCTGCTGCATCACTGGGAACTTCTGATTGAATGAGATTTGATTGATATAGATTGCCAAGAAGTTCGATGACTTCACCTTGCGTTGGTGCACCATCTGGATCTTCTTCCATGCAACGATTCCACGCCTGTTCGACAGTCAATTGCCCATCGAGCAATCCTAAGAATTGGTAGGCGTACTCGTTGAGCCTGAAAAAATTATTTGTGACTGGATCTTCAATGACATACCAAAGCACGCCGCGAAACCGTTGTCGAAACACGCGAGTGTCTGCACGTAACCGAGGTCGCAATGACAACACCCTGTACCATGATTCGTGAAATGTTGGACGATCAACTGCCATTTAAATCCACAACCACATCCGGAGCCAATCGATAACTGGCTTTGTCCACATGACGACGTAATGCTTTCTGCCTGCGTGTATTTTCGCAACACCATCCATGCCTGGTCGCAACCATGAAGGTGGTTCTGTCAGTCTTGCACGAACACGAAAAACTGTTTCGAGGTCTCCAACTTGACCAAGTGGCTCTATTGCTTCTATCACCATCGGAATGTAGTTGCCCGGATACGCAGCAGTAGCAACTTCCCCTTCTTGCCCTACTTCTACATCGAGTATTTCAGATTGATTCACGTAAATGTCTGCATAAAATGCTTCAAGCGGCGCAAGTTCCATCAGTATTTCACCTCGAGAAACTGGCAGACCTACGAGCTGTTCTAAATCCCCCGAGAGCACGCTTCCTGAAATTGGTGCTACGGCTGCAGCAACAGTAAGACGATGTTTGAGCAAATCAATTTCTGCCTGTGCTTTGTCAACATCAGCCCTTGCCATTTTCGCAGTTGCTTCGTCGTGCTCACGTTGTGCAACTGAAACTTCACGTTGGGCTTTTGCGAGAGTTGCTTCTGTTGTTGCAAGTTGTAACTCTAATTCGGTTGTATCGAATTCAAGAAGGACCGTTTCATTAGAAATCACGTTGTCACCAGGCCGAACGTGTACCGCCATAATTTCGCCATCGAATGGAACTGCGATGACTGCACGCTCTTCAACACCGACTGTAAATGTACCTTCAACTCTATATGTGCCCTTGCCAAAAAATATAAATCCAAGAAGCAAGACGACTGCAATTCCCAACAGTTTGACCCAAGTATGTTCTGGGCCTAGAAGAAGTTCCAACTTTTCCCTGAGTAAACTCGTCACTTTTCTTCCCCACCATCTGTCGTGCTTGTGAAGGAGTGCGAGTGGATTTTGGATCAACTCACCGAGTAAACGAATTGAATCGTTGTCGACAGTTGTAAAGGTCTCACCTGTTTGTCGTTCAAGTGCGAGTACGGCAAACACTTCGTCTCTGTTTCTAAGAGGCACACTCAGCACTGAGATATCTTCACATTTCGTTGCAAGTTCTTTAGTCGCCCGAACAATTCGTGAGCCTTCGCTTTTTGGAAACTCAATATCGGTATCTTGATCTGCACATTCTTCCATTGCAGATTCGATCAGACGAACAGCTTCCATTTTTCGCACCACCTCTTCAGTGTTACTCATTGCATGGACTGCTATGTATTGCTCCTCTACAAAGCCAAGTGAAACTCTGCTGCATTGCCAGTGAGATTCAATGTGGTTTACAAGGGCAAACCCAGCTTCTTTGGCGCGTTCGTAACTTCCCATCGCACCCGCGCATTCCACAACGGATGCCAACCGGGCAATAGCCGCATGACTCTCAGCGGCATTGATTTTTGCTTCGTCAATTGCAAGAAGGCCTGCTAGTTTTGTCAATGTGTTGTGTTGGGTTGCTTCTGTGGAAGTAAAAATTGCAACAATTGTTTGACGATTAGTTTCATCTGCAACTGCAATGTGCTTAATGACAACGCTCGACCCCTCAGATTCAACGGCTCCGTTTGGATCAATACCTCCAAGTGCGTGTGCTGTTTTTGAAGCCGATGAGAGCCACTCGGGCGGTTCATTGTTCTCAGGAGTGGGGTAGAGTGCGAGCACTTCGACTGGTCCATCGGGATCAAACCGGAGAACAGCCCCTTCACCAGCCTGTCCGATTAAACAAATATCGGAAAGGGTTTCATGCAATGATGCTGCGGCACTTTCTGGTTTCTGCTGATGCTCGCTATGTTGATGAAAATGAGAATCGCTCACGCTGTTCCTTCAGGCGAAGTACCACTTGCAGAATTCGAACCTCCACTGCTTATAGGAATAGGTCCAAATTTATCTTCATATTCTTTCACGACTTGGGCAAATGAAATTGCCATCCGTTTTGCCGTTGAGTAGGTCATAACAAGTCTTGTTGGATAACGCATCACCATCTGGGGAACTGCCTTACCCTCTGAGCTTGCACCAATATCTACTCCGGTCATACCGACATCAAGCAACACCTCCTCGGGCATTCTTGAAAAACGAAAGATATTCGTGTACTGCGTTACGCTATTTGAGGTGTCAATACGCAATTGCATGGATTGTTTCGGTTGATCGCCTGTATTCGATTCTTGGTCACTCATGATGTGTTCCTTTCCTTATACACCATTCTTCACAGATTAGTGATATGGTGCCGATGATTCAATGGTACTGTATCTACTATCGTACTATTTGTTCCTAAGTATTGACGTGTTTCCCAAAAGAGGATATTCAGATGTTTCGTTACCTTAGTCTCCTTGTAACTGTTCTTTTGCTTTGCTCCGCTGCAGCCCTTCGACCCTCTGACGGATTCGACGCAATTGCGGCACCCGAACATGACCTCGACCTCGGATTTGTGATCCGTGGTGAAGTAAAGTCTGTATCTGTAGAGCCAGGAGACCAAGTAAAAAAAGGCGATGTGCTGATCAGTTTGATCGATGATGCGATTGTTGCTCAAGAAAAATTGCAACGGATTCGATCAGAAAGTTCGCTTGAAATTGACGCATCGAAAGCAGAGTTTGATCTTGCCGTCATGGAAGAAGATAAAGCGCAGAGAGCCTTTGATAAGCATGCGATCAATGAGCTTGAGCTTCAGAGAGCAAAAACGAATACTGTTCGCAAACGCCTTGCTTGGCAATTATTCGTTCAGCGTAAGGAAGAAGCAGTTGCACAGCATCAGCAAATTTTTGCCCAACTTGAACAACACCATCTTGCAGCACCAATCGACGGAACTGTTGAACTCGTCAACGTGGACATCGGTGAACTTGTTGCTGATGTTCGCCCTGTCCTGCGCCTTGTCACAATAGATCCGCTGATTGTAGATGCACCCATTCCAATGACAGTTGCAAACACATTGCAAGTTAGCAACGCAGCAACCATTGAATTCCCTCAACTTGTTGGGTCACCATCTCTACAAGGGACCATTGAACATGTCGCATCTGTTGCTGATCCCGGAAGTGAAACACAACTTGTTCGCATCCGTGTGCCAAACCCAGATGGGCTTCCGGGAGGTTCGCACGTTATCGTGACATTTGAATAAATGTCAAAATACAGAGACTGAGATCGGCGAACTTATGGATCTAACATTTTGAGTGCTTTAACAGCAATCATTCGGAGTGATCGTGGAAGCCGCCTCTCATCTTTCATCGCACCAAACCCGCGTCGAAGTGCGTCGTTGGACTGACTTGAAATTCGCTGATCGTGATTCACCATCGCGGTTGCAATCGCAACAAGGTAGAGATATGCACCTCTGCGACGTTCAACCACGCCATGCTCACCCATCAATCGGAGCGATTTAAAACAGTTTTTTGCCATAACCAACTCTTCAATAGTTGGCGATTCGAGAAAGAGGCTCTCGACACTTTTGCCCGCAATGTCGTACGCAATGATGTTCGTTGATAGCGTTGCGGGATCATGCTCAACGCGGCATGCCCAGCGAAGTGGTTCGCTAATTGCCTCGACCATACCAATACCATGGAGTGAACGACGAAGTTCATTCAATTCAGGATCCACCTGCAATTCATCATCAACTGTATCCTGAATAACTGTGCGGATTTGTTTAGCATATAGCCTTTGAACACGAGTGATCATCACTGAGGCATGCGCGTAATCAGGAACACCCCACACACCAAGAAGAAACGAATATTCTTCTTTTGGAATTCGTTGGAATGATGGATTTAAAATTCGTGCAACAAAGATATTCCAATGTGGCTCTAGCCCAGCTTCATAACATTCATCCCGTGTTTGGAGCAACGCAGTCAAGACGATTGCCGCGCCCCAGAGACGAGTATATGCTTCGTCTGGCGTAGTGTTGACTAACATGCCCTCGAATAGTGGTTCTATGCAATCGATTTGTTCTCGAGGATTTTCAACTTGAGGAGCAAGTGTTTCCCAACCACTCAGTCGACATCGTTCAAGATGATCTTCTGTAAGCTCAAACATCATGTTTCGTTGATGACCACCCGTGAAGTACGTGCCTACTCGCGCTTTTTTTTCAGTGAGGAGTAAATCGATACTTGTTGATGTTGCAACAAATGCCTCTTTGTCACTGCATCCACTAGCAATGCAATACCCGTACACTGCTGGCCAGCAAAGCGCTGTGACTGAACAATCATGGGTGCCAGAAGCCTCTGCCATTGCAAGCCCAGTAGCATCGATTGCTTGAGCCCATCCGATTGGTTCAAACGACTCACTCATTTGTTTTACAGTACTCATTGTGCATTAAGAGTATAGTACCCCATTCGATACTGACAATCCTATTAGGAGAAATACCCTTGTCCACAGGTACAACCGCAACGATGTCCACATTCCTCAACACGAACCTAGATCTATTTGAACCATGCCCTTTTAAGGTTGCAGATCTCACTCCTGAAACCGTAGCGTACGGCAGAAAAGAGATTGAACTTGCAGAACATGAAATGCCGGGCCTCATGGCTCTTCGCAAAAAATATGGTGAATCGAAACCGCTCACTGGTGCTCGAATCACAGGTTCGCTTCATATGACGATTCAGACTGCAGTGCTCATCGAGACCCTCGTCGAACTTGGGGCGGAAGTTAGGTGGGCAAGTTGCAACATTTTCTCAACTCAAAATCATGCCGCGGCGGCTGTTGCTGTTGGACCCAACGGCACACCAGAAAATCCCCAAGGTATTCCTGTTTTCGCTTGGAAAGGTGAAACACTCGAAGAATATTGGTGGTGCACCTTCCAAGCGCTCCATTGGGGAGGAGGGAAAACACCAAATCTCATTCTTGACGATGGCGGTGATGCGACCCTTGTCGTACACAAGGGTGTCGCATACAACAAGACGGGCTCAGTCCCTGCAAGTGATGGCGCTACAAGTGAAGACGAACGCATTATTCTTGACTTGCTTGCTGATGTACAGTCGTGGAACAACTTATTCTGGGAGCAGTACGCAGTTGAAATCAATGGCGTCAGTGAGGAAACAACAACGGGCATCCACCGTATGTATCAAATGGCGAGTAACAACGAGTTGTTATTCCCAGTAATCAACGTGAATGACTCTGTTACAAAAAGTAAGTTTGATAATCTGTATGGCTGCCGCCACTCTTGTGTTGATGGCATCATGCGAGCAACAGATGTGATGCTCGCTGGAAAAGTTGCACTCGTCGCTGGTTATGGCGACGTAGGCAAAGGTTGTTGCCAAGCACTTCGAGGACAAGGGTGCAGAGTTTTAGTGAGTGAAATCGACCCCATCTGCGCATTACAAGCGGCGATGGAGGGGTACGACGTAGTCCGACTTGATGATGTTGTAAGCAATGTTGATGTCTTTGTGACAACAACTGGTAATTTTAACGTCATTACTGCAGACCACATGTCTCGAATGAAGCACAATGCAATTGTTGGCAACATTGGGCACTTCGACAATGAAATCGAAATGTCGGCACTAGAAAAAATTGACGGCATCAAAAAGATCAATATCAAACCACAAGTTGATGAATGGAAGTTTGCAGATGGGCATTCCATCATCGTGCTTGCAGAAGGTCGCCTTCTCAATCTTGGTTGTGCTACTGGTCACCCAAGTTTCGTAATGAGCAATTCATTCACAAACCAAGTTCTTGCACAAATGGAACTGCATCAAAACCACGCAAATTATGAACACAAGGTGTACACCCTGTCCAAAAAACTCGATGAAATGGTCGCACGACTACATCTTGACCAACTTGGTGTGCAGTTAACAGCACTCACTCCAGAGCAAGCAGCGTACATCGACGTACCCGTCGAAGGACCATATAAACCCGATCACTACAGGTATTAAAAACTCACAACCTAGCGGGTTGTTTATGGGTATCATCCCCACTCCACATGAGTGACCGACTCACCCACGAATGCGGCCTTGCCTTTGTACGGCTCAGAAAGCCCCTGCACTATTACCAAGAGCAGTATGGCGATGCTGCATGGGGACTGCGAAAAACGTACTTACTTATGCAAAAACAGTACAACCGAGGGCAAGATGGCGCTGGACTTGGGGTCGTAAAGTTCGATATGCCAGCGGGGGATAATTTTTTACTTCGAGTCCGCTCAGATAAACACAACGCAATCGAACGAATCTTTGATGTCATCACTGAAGATACCAAGGAACTCAGTGAAGCGATAACTCCAGAGACAGAAATGGCTGCAAAGCGCATGTGCAGGTTTCTCGGGGAAGCGTATCTTGGGCACCTTCGGTACGGTACGCACTCAAGCAATTCCATGGCGAATTGCCACCCGTTTATTCGCAAAAGCAATGTAGCAAGTCGAAACATAGCGCTTGCTGGCAACTTTAATATGACGAATTCAAACGAGTTGTTTCATCGGCTTGTTGCGTATGGGCTTGACCCAGTTGGTGATAACGACACGCAAGTTATTCTTGAAAAGATTAGTCACTTTCTCAATGACGAACATGAACGACTAATCAACCAACATTCTAATCTTGAAGGCCGCGAACTTGCCAAAACAATTTCCAATGAACTTGATGTAGGTAAATTCCTCTCAAAAGCAGCGCAGTATTGGGATGGCGGGTATGTTTTCGCTTCATTGATTGGAAACGGAGATGCGTTTATATGTCGCGACCCTGCCGGAATTCGACCAGCATTTATCTACATCAGCGATGAAGTCGTTGCGTGCGCTTCCGAGCGTGGTGCGCTTGCGAACGTTTTTAATGTTTCTCCCGAAGAGATCCAACAAGTTGAACCTGGACACGTTGTCATTATTAAGCGAAACGGAACGATCAAAGAAGTCGCTTTCACTGAGCAACTCGAAACAAGGCAATGTTCTTTTGAGCGAATTTATTTTAGTCGTGGCAATGACCCGCTCATCTACAAACAGCGAAAGAGGTTAGGAGCAAATCTTGCTCCCCGCGTGATGAAGGTGCTTGGCGAGGATATTGATCGTTCGTTCTTTAGTTATATTCCAAATACTGCCGAAACGTGTTTCCTTGGGTTACTTGAAGCCGTTGGTGGCGCACTTCGCTCTATTGAAGCTGATCATATTTGGGCAAAAATCCAAGATGGGTCGGTCACTCGAGAAGACTTATCCAAACTCAATCACACCCGTGTTCAAGCCGAATTAATCGCACACAAAGATCAACGATTACGCACGTTTATTACGCACGATGCTGCTCGGAGGGATTTGGTCACACATATCTACGATATCACTCGAGGGCTCATAGAGAAAGATGACACACTTGTGGTAGTTGATGATTCGATCGTTAGAGGGACAACCTTGCGAGAATCCATCATTACAAGTTTGTCTCAGCTCCATCCAAAACGGATCGTGATTGTCAGTTCCGCTCCCCCAATTATGTATCCCGATTGTTACGGCATTGATATGAGCCAGATCGGTAAATTCATTGCGTTTGAAGCAGCCATTGCACTCACACATGATACTGGGAACGAGGAAATTCTTGAAGAGATAGCGAAGAAATGTAAAGAACAAGAAAAACTACCTGTTGCACAAATGCAAAATCAAGTAAAAATGTTGTACGAACAATTTTCACTGAAAGAAATTTCCTGCAAAATTGCAGAGCTTGTTCGGCCAGAAGATATTGATTGGAATGGCAAACTAGATGTTGTGTACCAAGATGTGGAGGGTCTCAATTCTGCAATGCCTGCGTATACGGGAGATTGGTATTTCAGTGGTGAGTATCCCACTTGTGGTGGAAACGCCGTAGTCAACAGAGCGTATGTCAATTGGTACAGTGGAGATGGTTCAAAGCGAGTGTACTAAACAACACCTGCAACAAACCAACGAGCACCCTTCTTTGTAATCTTGTGGCCTTCTCCCCGTAAGCGTTTTTTTCCTTCGGTTTAATTATTTTGGGAAGGTCTTTTGAACCTGCTAACTTCTCTTGCAAACTTTTCTTTGCACGTGCCACTGCAAGATAGTCTACCCTGCCTTCGAGAACGTTGTTGTTTCTTGATTCATTGTGATCACAGCCACTTGAGATGCAGCATTTTGAGCAGCTTGCTGCACTTCGTATTGTTTGAGCGCAACAACAAGTTCTTCCGGCTTGTTTGTGATTCGCCTCGCAGTCATTGCAATTCTCTCTGCAGTTGTCCAAAGATCGTTTCGCATTGTTTGCGTCAGTGCTTCAGCTAAATCTATGCACGTCCAATAATCAACAGTCGTTTCAATCATGTCTATTCCTTGTCAAAAGTACCGCCAAGTCCTATCGGCAAGCATGGACAGATTGCTTGAAACACCCCTTCTTGTCAGGTACAACGCCGAGTACGTCGTGGGATACAAAGAAAGCCTCCTCGGCACGACCGGCGTGACGAGGAGGCTTTTCGAGATAGGGTTGAAACGTGTACCCTGAGAGAAAGAGTTAATCAAGTGGGACGGTGTCTCCAGGGCCTTTGTACACACCCCTTTGCCAAGGTTCGATACCAGGTTCTGGAAATTCCCAATCATCTTCGCAAGGCTCGCAGCTGAGGAAGTCAACATAGAAAAGCCATGAGTTACTTCCGATGATGTCGGCTCCTGATGCATACCATTCGATCAACGCTTGTTGCATACACGCTGCGCTGAATGAGACACAAACAGTCACGTATTCGCAGTTGTAATTTCTAGTTGTTTCTTCAAATGGCCAACCAGGAAATGATGTCGATCCATTAAAACAAACCGTTGAAGTTACGGATTGGCTTATTGGTGCTTCTTGATAGCCATTGATCCAACCAGATTCAAAGACATGCACTTCATCGACGAGGAACGGGGAATCAATACACGCAGTGATGTTGCCGTATGCATCTGCACACGCAGCGCCAGTTTGCAATAGTTCAACCATATCCCCAATAGTCAACATATACCCCTGTGACCAAACTGGATCTGATCCAAAACCATACTCTGGATATTTGCATACTGGATCATCAGGAACCCACTCCAATTCACTGCATTCTGGTCCACCGCAGAGAAAACCTAGTGGCATCACACAATGTTCAGGTGGTACAGAACACCCATCACAGGGAGGGACAGTATCGCCAGGACCTTCATAGTGCCCACCTCCTGTATGTTGTCCGTCCACGTGACCACCACTAGGGTTGGGAATACTTGTGACTGTCGCTGATGGATTTGTCGCTATCGCCATTTGGCTGAGGGCAACAATTGATGCGAAGCCAAGTGGAAGCACGATGAGTTGGGTTGTTGTTGAAAGTTTCATGTTGTTCTCCTTTATAAATTGAGGTTCATGGACTACAAGCGTAGATCACACGCCTCCTCCGCAATCTCTTTAAAAACCGCATTACAGAGCAAAAAAGGCTATGCTCTGCAGTATGGAACCTCAACCACTCAATGAATTGATGCCCGAGGTCTACGAAGAATTGCGGCAAATCGCAGAACGGTCGATGCAACATGAACGGGCAAATCACACACTGCAAGCGACCGCGCTCGTCAATGAAATCTACTTACGACTCGGACACCAAGAAGAAGCGAAGTGGCAGAGTAGAGCACATTTCTTTGCAGCAGCAGCACAGTCAATACGAAGAATTCTGATCGATCATGCTCGCAAAAAAGGTGCGAACAAACGTGGCGGTGGACGCAGTCGAGTTCCGCTTGAAGATGCCATAGGTATTGGGGGTGGAGACGAAGTGGAATTACTCGATCTCGACGAGGCTCTTTCCGAACTCGAACAGTTAGACGCACGTGCAGCAAAGGTCGTTGCACTCCGTTTCTTTGGTGGCCTCAACATGGAAGAAGTGGCAACCGTCCTTGGTGTTTCAAAACGTACAGCCGAAGGTGATTGGACAACTGCGAAAGCGTGGCTTCGCGGACGGCTTGAAGAATGAAACCCTTACAGTGGCAACAAGTTCGAGAATTGTTTGCATCAACACGGCAACTTCCCAAGGAAGAACATGATGAACATCTCGCTACAAGTTGCAACGATCCAATTGTCATAGAGCAAGTCCAGAAGTTACTCAAACATGACAGAGAAGATGATTTTCTTGATTCACCAGCACTTGGAGATACCTTCACATTAGCGGATACCGAAGAACCTGTTTCGGGAATGCAAGTGCCAGAAAACCTCATTGATGGCTATAAACTCACCGGTATTCTCGGGAGCGGAGCAAGTGGCATTGTGTACGAAGCAGACCAGTTTAATCCGAAGCGAACTGTCGCAATTAAGGTGCTTCGAGCTGGGGCAATGGGAAGAGAAGAACAACTTCGTTTTCACCGCGAAGCTGAGACACTTGCCTCCTTAAATCACCCAAATATCGCGACAATTTTTGCAGTCGGCACAACTGAGGATGGATCACCTTGGATGGCAATGGAACTCGCAAAAGGTGAACGTCTCGATGCTTGGGCAGAGCAGGCAACAGTACAAGAACTTACAGAACTGTTTACAACAATTTGCGATGCGATCGAAGTGCCACACAACAACGCAATCATTCACCGAGATCTAAAGCCAGCCAACATTGTCGTAACAGAACACAACAATCCAAAAGTACTAGATTTTGGTGTGGCGAGAGTTCTACAAGAGCAAGAAGCGATGACCCAAACAGGCGCAGTCATTGGAACTCGGTCGTATATGAGCCCAGAGCAAGCGAGTGGTTCCTTTCAAGTTGATGCGCGAAGTGACGTGTTTGCCCTTGGCTTGATGCTCGATGAATTCCTTCCTGTAAACGCACCGCGAGATTTGCGAACAATTGCAATGAAAGCACACGATGAATTCGCAGATCGCAGGTACAACTCTGCAGGAGCATTACACCAAGATCTCGTGCGATTTCAACAAGGGAAGCCTGTCCATGCTAGACGTGCTGGTGTGTTTTACCTCGCAAATTTGTGGGTAAAACGCCACAAAGCGATCACTTCACTGTTCGTCTTACTCATGATTGCAAGTGTCTTCACTTATCTGCAAATGCACAAAGTTACAAAAGGAGAGAGAGAAAAAAAACAACTTTCCTATTCTGCAAGCATCCAAGAGGCACAACTCTATCGGGACAAAGGCGATCTTACCTCGATGAAAAGTGCTTTGCTCGAAACACCAGAAGAGTTACGCGGTTGGGAATGGGATTGGTTACATGAACAGTTATCAATCGGTACGTTATCGACATCTGCAGTGGCAGCCTCTGCTTTTTCTCAAACTAACATACTCACTGTCAACCCTGACCATGAAGTATTACACTTGATTGAAGGTCATTCAATACTCCCCCGAGATGTCACATGTAAACAGTCGCTCATATCACGGGATTGCTCAACAATTCTCCGACTCCACGATGATCATTCCATCTCACTGACCACTGCTGGAGAACTTCAACCAACGCATGTGATTCAACTCAACACCCAATGGCAAAATGTTGCAGCAATACAGCTGAGCGATGATGGGCACTTTGCTTTACTAGCAGTCAGTGTTTCCTTTAATCCTGATGACCTTTCGACATTGAATGCGCCTTCGCGCCTCATCCTCATTGATTGTGTGGAGGCCAAAGTAGTACTCAATGAACAGTTGAACGAACGTGTGTTAGATTCGAACGAAGCCATTGCTATCAATGGGAATGCAACTGTTATCGCAGCAGCAACTGTTCGGGGAAACGTAACGGTTTGGAAAAGAGATTCCACAACGATCATTGACAGACGGCAGTTCAAAGTTGGGCAAGGAAGTTCGCTTGTTGCGCTTGATACAACGGGGCGTCTACTTGCCATTGCATTTTTGGGAACTGCTACATCAAATGTACGGCTCCTTACGATGGACACACTAAAAACTGATGAAAACCTTCCGATCATCGCACACGACCATGCTATTACATCGATTGACATTTCTCCTAAGAACACGGCGATTGCTTCAATTGATACGGGTGGTCTCCTTCGTATTACTCCTCTTGATGGAGGGA